>JANNWE010000142.1:0-4734 GCA_031414675.1 Cytophagaceae bacterium | reverse complement strand
CACTGTATGCAACAGATGCATCGGCCTATAGAGAAATGCCTTTAGCAGTAGTATTTCCAGTTGATAAAGCCGACATAAAAAAATTGATAGCTTTTGCTAATCAAAACAAAATTACTTTGATACCTCGCACTGCCGGTACTTCGCTGGCTGGCCAAGTGGTAGGGAACGGCATTGTTGTAGATGTCTCTAAAACTTTTACCAAAATTTTAGAAATAAATGAAGAAGAATCATTTGTGCGTCTACAGCCAGCAGTAGTTAGAGATGAGCTTAATTTTCACATCAAGTCAAAAGGCTTGTTCTTTGGCCCCGAAACTTCTACTGCAAACCGAGCTATGGTAGGCGGAATGGTTGGAAACAATTCATGTGGCTCAAATTCGGTAGTTTATGGAAGCACCAGAGATCATTTATTAGAAGTAAAAGGTTTTCTAAGTGATGGAAGTTTCGCTACTTTTTCGGCTCTCTCTAAAAATGACTTTCTTGAAAAAATAAACCAAATCAAATCAAAGTCTGCCAAAAGCCTTGAAGATACCATTTATTTAACTATTTATGAAACCTTAATAAATGAAGAAAATCAAAAAGAAATAAGAAATGAATTCCCAAAACGAACCATTAACAGAAGAAATACTGGTTATGCAATTGATGAATTGTTAGAAACTGAAGTTTTTAATGGGGAAACTAATGAAAAATTTAATTTTTGTAAACTGATTGCTGGCTCGGAAGGCACCTTGATGTTTATAACTGAAATGAAATTGCATGTTAATCCTCTGCCACCAAAGTTTCAAGGGGTAGTGGCTGTGCATTGCCATACCATTGACGAGTCTTTAAAGGCCAATTTGATAGCTCTAAAATATAAACCAAGTGCAGTAGAACTTATGGATCATTATATCTTAGAATGCACCAAAGCCAACAAAGAACAAATGGCAAACCGATTTTTTGTGCAGGGTGATCCCGGAGCTTTACTATGTGTTGAAATTTCGAGAGATAGCTTGGAAGAAGTAGATACTCTTGCCAAAGAAATGGAAACCGAGATGAGAGCAAATGGATATGGGTATCATTTCCCCATATTGTATGCTGACGACATCAAAAAAGTTTGGACTTTGAGAAAAGCAGGCTTGGGCTTACTTTCGAATTTACCCGGCGATGAAAAAGCCGTAGCAGTAATTGAAGATACTGCTGTAGATGTAAATGATTTGCCCGATTTTATTCGTGAATTTAATGAGACACTTAGCAAGTACAGTATGTATTGTGTGCATTATGCGCATGCAGGCTCAGGCGAACTGCATTTACGTCCAATCATAAATTTAAAAACGATGGAGGGAAAAGCCCAGTTTAGAATGATAGCTGAGGAAATTTCCACTTTGGTAAAAAAATATAAAGGATCACTTTCTGGGGAGCATGGCGACGGCCGTTTGAGAGGAGAATTTATAAAACAGCAAATAGGTGAAAAAAACTATTCCCTCATAAAAGAATTAAAAAGGATTTGGGACCCAAATGGTATTTTTAATGCAAATAAAATTGTAGATACTCCACCTATGGATGAGTTTTTACGATATACGCCAGGACAAATTACCCCCGAGTTTAAAACGATGTTTCGTTTTAAAGACCAAGACATTTTACAACATGCCGAGCAATGTAATGGCTCGGGCGATTGCCGAAAAACCGAAATCAGTGGCGGCACCATGTGCCCATCCTATATGGCCACACGGAGTGAAAAGGATACCACTAGGGCCCGGGCAAATATTTTAAGAGAGACTTTAACGCTTTCAACAAAACTAAATCGCTTTGACTCCAAAGAGATTAAAGAGGTGATGGACTTATGTTTGGTATGCAAGGCTTGTAAGTCTGAGTGCCCATCGAATGTTGATATGGCCAAACTAAAAATGGAGTTTATGTACCAATATCATAAAGACAATGGTATTCCTTTACGGTCGAGAATGATAGGGAATTTTTCTAAATTATCTGCGATAGCTTCTTACGTGCCTTGGGCATATAATTTGATTTTCAAAAATAAACCACTTCGTAAAATAGCCAACAAGGTGGTAGGTTTTCATACAGAAAGAAGTATCCCATTGCTTACAGATACTACCCTAAAGGCATGGTTTAAGAAAAAATATGGAACTAAAACAAGCAATGGGGAAAGGAAAGTGTTTTTGTTTGTTGATGAATTTACCAATTATAACGATGTAGCCATTGGCAAAAAGACCGTTGAGTTATTAGTAAGATTAGGATATTGTGTTGAATTACCAAAACATGCCGATTCGGGGAGAGCTTATTTGTCGAAAGGTATGCTAGATGAAGCCAAAGAATTAGCAAATAAAAATGTAATGTTGCTTCATGGACTAATATCACAAAAAACGCCATTGATTGGGATTGAGCCCAGTGCTATTTTAACATTTAGAGATGAATATCCCGAGTTAGTCAGTCAAGAATTAGCAGAAAAAGCACTTGAAATAGCCAAAAATGCTTTGATGATAGACGAGTTTATTGCTAGAGAAATAGAAGCAAAGCATATAAAATCAGAATTGTTTACTTCTGAGAAACGATTAATTAAACTTCATGGCCATTGCCAACAAAAAGCAGTGGCTTCTATAGTACCTACAAAAAAAATGTTGGGCTTACCTAAAAACTACGAAGTACAATTGATTCCGAGTGGGTGCTGCGGAATGGCTGGTTCGTTTGGCTACGAAAAAGAACACTATGATATCTCTATGAAAATCGGAGAGTTGGTTCTGTTTCCAACAATACGTCAACAAACGGAAGAAATTCTTATTGCTGCCCCAGGCACAAGCTGCAGACACCAGATACATGATGGCACAGGAAGACATGCATTACACCCAGTTGAAATCTTATTAGAAGCATTATGCTAGAAAATAGTTCATATAATTTCCTAGCAATCAATAAATTAAATCTCCAGGTAGGTTTTACTTTTTCTAATTAATAGTAAGATTTCTTCTTTTTAATAATCATATCAATACCCAAACCAATTAATAACAAAGGCCAAAGTTCAAAAAGCGAGTTAACAGAAAATTGATTAAAATAAGAAGGGAAAAACAAGAAAAAAGAAATGATACCCCAGAAAATACTACTAAAAACTTTCCCTTTAAAAAGTTGATTAAATGCAATAAATACGAAAATAAGTTTCCATGTTACAAACTCCCATGGAAATTCAAAATTATACATATTGAAATTATCGAAAATCATTAATGTACCCAATGCGATTAGAATAACCGCCCAAACAACCGAAGAAGAATTATTATTTGTTTTCATAATTTGATTTTTTTGTTCAAAATTAGTTTAGATACTAAAGCAATTAAATCTTTAATCGTTAAACAGCCCATAGAATACCGATAAATATACTATTTTAATCGATTAATGAAATAATCTAAATTCTTAAATATATTTTTATCAAAGATATTTGCTTTTTTTTGAAAAATCTTTTATGAAACAATTTGTAAGTTTAGGTGTTAAAACCTCTACAATCTCTAATAAAATTTTAAAAAACAATTATTATTTATTAAGCAGTTACAAAATTTAATTTTTATTATTTTTGCGACCCCTATAATTAATATTCTCTCTAAAATAATGGATGAAGGTCGTGTAAAAATTTTAGTAAGTAGTAAGTTAGACGATGATAGGCCAGTCTACGTTTCAGGCAGCTTTTGCAATTGGGATCCTTGTAATCCTGATTACTTAATGAAGAAAATTGGAAAAGGTTTGTACCAATTTGAGTTTGCTAAGTATTTCAATTGGGATAGCAAAGTGGAATATAAATATACAAAAGGGGGTTGGGATCATGTAGAATTGGACATATTTGGCAATAGAAGTGAAAATAGGACTATTACATCTAAAGAAATAGTTTCAACAGATATTGTGCCTCTTTGGAGAGACAATGGTTTTACGCCATTCTATAAGACTTCTATGCCAAAAATTGAAATTCTATCAGAAAATTTCGTAATTCCGCAATTAGATAGAACCAGAAAAATAGCCGTATTACTCCCCTCTGATTATTACCAAAATATTGAAAAGCATTATCCTGTTATATACATGCATGATGCTCAAAATCTATATGGCGTAGGCTCGGCATATGGGAATTGGGAAATTGACAAACGCTTATCACTCTTAAAAGAACATGGTAAATCAGATGTAATAATTGTGGCAATCAACCATGGGGAAGAAGACAGACAGACGGAGTTTTCACCCTATAAAAATAAAGTAAAGGGTCAGGGAATGAAATATGCTAATTTTATAGTTAGAACGTTAAAACCAGAAATAGATAAAATATACCGAACTAAACCAGAAAGACAGTTTACCGGCACAGGAGGTAGTTCTATGGGTGGGCTTATTAGTATATATGCTGGAATGATGTATCCTGAAACTATAGGGAGATTGATGGTTTTTTCACCTTCGCTCTGGACTTCTCCCAAAATATATTTTGATGCCGTTGAGTTTTTTAATCCTTTAGATACAAAAATCTATTTGTATGGGGGAGGCAAAGAAAGCCATAGTATGTTGCCAAATCTCGAAAAATTAAAAACTACAATTGAAAATCAAGGATTTGACTCAAATAAAATTCAAATAAAAGCGGAACTTGATTCCGAAGGGCTTCATAATGAAAAACGATGGGGTCAAGAATTCCCTAAGGCATTAGATTGGCTATATTTTTAAACCTTCCACCACATTAATCATTCCTAAAAAATCATAGCCAAACCAGAAATTCAAGGATTATTTCTTGGT
>JANNWE010000141.1:0-10056 GCA_031414675.1 Cytophagaceae bacterium | reverse complement strand
AGTTTTTCGTATCTTTTGGCAAGTTTACCATAATCTTGAACCGAGTGAAAAAGGCTAACAGAAAAGGAATTTGGTTTTTTGCCTCCAAGCCAAGGCTCAGTAAATGATATGGAATAATTTTGGAATCCTCCATTCGCTTGGAAACGTATGGCAAAACGCTGACCATCACCTTTAGGAAGCGGACGATATTCTCTAAATTTTCCTATTTTCTTAATGGAAAAATTATTAAATACTATTCCGAAAGTTCCAATAAAACCTTGAAGACCACCCCATCCTCCTGAGAGTTCAATATTGTCATTGGATTTTTCTTCCACATTTAACTCAATATCAACAGTTCCGTCGTTTTGAGGAACAGGCTTTGGGTCAATCTTTTGAGGGTCAAAATAACCTAATTTTGAAAGCATCTGTACCGTTTCCACTAAGTCGGTTTTACTGAATTTTTGCCCAGGCTTCGTTAGTATTTCCCTTAAAACCACATGGTCGCTGGTTTTTGTATTGCCATTTAAAATAATTTTATTTATGGTGGCTTGTTTCCCTTCCGAAATTCTAAGTTCAATATCTATGGAGTCCCCATCAATTGCTACTTCTATGGGTTGGCAGTTGAAATATAAATAACCGTCATCCATGTAATATGAGCTAATGTCATTTTGAGGACGTCCATTAAGTTTTTTCTCCAAATCTTCCGGGTTATATAAGTCCCCCTTTTTTATGTCTAAAACTATATTTAATGTATCTGTATTTCTTAGGTAATTTCCACTCCAAGTAATATTTCGATAATAGAATCTTTTCCCTTCATTTACATTTAAGACTATTTTGATATTTTTATCATCTACTTTAATTACGGAGTCGCTTTCTACTTGTGCATTTCTATATCCGTTTTTGTTTAAAAATTTGACTAAATTTTCTTGGTCTTCTTTATATTTCTTTTGAATAAACTTAGAAGGAGTAAATATTCTTAATGGAGCTTTTTCTTTAGTTCCTTTCATTTTTGAAAGAAGTTTCCATTCTGGCATTTCATTTATGCCGTTCAATTGAATATCACTTATTTTCACTTTTGTTTTTTTGTTAATATTAAAAACTAAAGCTGCATTATTTGCTCTTACCGTATCGTTAACTTGTTGGGCTTGAACAGTGGTGTTCATGAAACCTTTATCCATGAAATGCCTTTTAATGGTATTTTGGAGGTTTTTTACCATTGCGTCAGTAATGACTTTTCCTTTGTAGGTTTTTATTTTTTCTTCAATAGTTTCTTTCTCTCCTTTGCGTATACCATTTAATACGAGCTTGTTAAGACGGGGTCTTTCTCTTAAATTAATGTCTAAAAATACAGTCTTACCTTCTACTTTAGAAATATCAATCGAAACGTCCTCTAATATTCCTTGGTCCATCAATCTTTTAATGGCAGTAGAAATTCTTTCCCCGGGAATAAGAATTTGGTCATTGACATTTAATCCAGAAACCGAAATAAGGGTATTAGGATCTAAAAATTTAGCACCAGAAACTGTAATGCCTCCAATGATATATTCTTTTGGTGTTTCATAATCTACAAGTTTGGTTTCCTCTACAACTTTCTTTGCCCTTGGAAGTCCAATAATTTGAGCTTTAGCAAACAATCCTGAAATAACGAAAAGGATTAGAAAGTAATAGGTTTTTAATGGTCCGTAGAAGTTTTTTAACATCTAAATATTTTTTTCTTTAATTTGTTCTCCGGTTTTTCCGAATCTTCTTTCTCGTTGTTGATAAGTCAAGATAGCTTCAATTAGATGATTTTTTCTAAAATCTGGCCAAAAAATATCATCCATAAAAAGCAATTCAGCATAAGCAGATTGCCATAATAAATAATTACTAATTCTATGATCTCCACCGGTTCGAATAAGTAAGTCAACATCTGGATCTGGAAAAGTAGATAAATGTTCACTAATCAAAGACTCACTGATATTTTCTAAAATTAATTCTTTACTTAATATTTTTTTAGCAATTTTACTTAAAGCTTGGGTGATATCCCATTTGCCACTATAGCTTAAAGCTAAATTTAAAACTAAACCAGTATTGTTTTTTGTTTTTAAAATAGCCTCTTCCATCTCTTTTCTTGCTTTAGAAGGAAGTTGATTTAAATCACCAATACACTTTAATTTAACATTATTCTTATGTAAATCGGGAACTTCTTTGCCGATTGTACTTATCAACAGATTCATTATCCCATCTATTTCGGCTTTAGGGCGGTTCCAGTTTTCTGTTGAAAAAGTATAAAGTGTCAAAAAGCCAATTTTAAGTTCCACACAAGCCTCAACAGTCTCTCGAACTGCTTTTATGCCATGATGATGACCAAAAATTCGCATTGCTCCTTGCTTTTTTGCCCAACGTCCATTTCCGTCCATAATAACGGCAATGTGCTTAGGTAAATTGCTTAGGTCTATTTTTTCTTGAGAAACCAAATCTTAAATGAAATTGCATTAAAAAAGAATGCAAAGGTACGAAAAAGAATAAGTATTTAAAAATGAGAGACTTTTATTTAAATAATTTTGGATATTTTATTTAAATAAGAATGGCTAAATTATTTTTCGAAATGTAAATATTTAATAATTTTTAACATTCATCTTTACTTTTGGCTAATTTCCTGGTGGGCAATGTACTTTATAGAATAAATAACTAACGGAAAAACTTAAATAAAAATATTTATCTTTTTGATGTGAATTAGGGAAAGTTAAAATGTCTTTAACTATAGCCGTAGAAGTATATTTACTTTGTATGTTTTTATCAACATCATATCCAAACCCATCAAAAAGATCTGCATTTTTTTTGTTTAATAGTATTCGGGTTCCAAACTCAACACCGAAATTCCATTGGCCATTTTTTATTTTTTTATATCCAATACCAAATGGTAAAACGTAATCAGGAGATCCTATTTTTTCGTTGATAACAGTAGTATGGCTAATTAATTTTCTACTAAAATATTTAATTTGTACAAGACCTCCAAAAAGATAGGGAGTCCATTTGGATTCATATCGACCATTATGAGTTCTAAAGTTAAGGAAGTTATATTCTATTTGAGCATTATAATCTAATATTCTACTTCTAAAACTTAAATCTCTTTCTTTATTTAGTGGATTCCCTGATTTATCATCATCCCCTTTGATAAACCCAAAAAAACCATTTGCTTTTAATGAAATAACTCTTGATGCATTGTATCTAACAAAAGCATTTGAACCTATACTTGGATTAAAAACCCTAAAACCAGGTTGTAAATCTCCTTTATAATAGGTTGGGCCAAAACCAGCACCAATCTCAATTTTTTGAGCTTTAAGTTGGCAAATACAAATTGATGATAAAAATAAAGTTTTTTTAAGATATTTAATCATACACTTTTAACAGAACCCAAAAGGTCTTTCTTCTCTTTGAATATAAAAAAAAGTAAAGTTTAAATCATCTAATTGGGGGACATTTTATGTTATTACTTAAAACGTAGCTTATTGTAAATTGGGTTAGAATATAACTATCAATTCTTTTTGACCCTCTATCAGTCGTATAAGGATAAATAATATCAGAATTTATTGATGGTGCGGTACCTGGCCCTACAGTGGCTCCAAATGTTTGAGCTGCTTGAAGAAAAGGTCCTATTCTATTCGTCAGTTTTAGAGCACTGTAATCCTCTCCCGCTCTATAACTAAAATCCGAAGATTGATTTCCGCCTACACTAGCCAAAAGTGATTTTGCAGGATATTCGCCGCCGCCAACATCATCTAAATAGTCAAAAGGTGTAATTCTTATTCCTGCTTCAGCAGTAAAATCGAAGTTTTGATTTATTTTTAGTCTAATTCCAATTGCTATTGGCATTACGGGTTGCACTAAAGAATAGGGTTTTGTAGAATATCCAGGTAAACCCTGTCCAGAAGTTCTCAAAGGTTTTAATGACGTCCAAGGTTGTTTCTCCAACTCCCCATTTGGCCCAGTAAAATCTGCGGCAGCTCTGGCTTTTGGATTATGTCCATATAATCCGACTCCAATAGCTACATAAGGCATCATAGCACTTCTACCTTTTGCCCCTTTACCGTATTGAGGTAAAATATTAAACAAGCCAGAAAGTGTGAACTCTTGAAGGTCATTTCTAAAATGCAAATTTCTTAGATAATTACCCGCCATTTTTTCAAGATTTCTTTGAGAAAAATTGTAATCGTCGCCTGCCAATCTAGCATAACTGAAAGAAACTCTTGCAGCGGCGTTTGGGGTTAAAAATCGGGTATAATTCATACTAGCATTCCATCTAACATTGGTGTATATGCCATGATAAGCATATGTATAAGGTGCTAAATCTCCAAAATAATGGGATGATCCTCCACCAATTCCGACTGTAGCATATTGATTAACAACTTTTTGACGGCTAAAAAGGCCTTTCTGTGCAAACAAATTACCACTATGGAGCGATAAAATGCAAATAACCAAAAACAAGGTGTTTTTAATAGGATTCATCATGGAATGTAATAATCTTAGTTTTAAAATCTTAACTTAAACGTATAAAATATATATATTATTGGGTGAAATTTCAATTTCTATTTCTTAAGTCTTTTCCCCAACTTAATTTTTCTCTTAGTGTACTTAAAAAATCAACACCATCTATCTTTACTAGTTTAGCTTTAAATTTCTCTAAACTAATAGTAATTTCTCCCATGTCGTCACCAATAATTTTTGCTCTGGAGTCCATTGAAGCTAAAAAATTACTGCTTCTACTCTCTACTTTCAATTTAATCTCACTTTGGCTAGATACAATTATTGGCCTAACATACAGATTATGAGGACATATTGGAGTAATAATAAAATTTTCAGAATGTGGCATAACTAAAGGTCCGCCACAACTTAGATTATAACCAGTAGAACCTGTAGGGGTTGCTACCATTAATCCATCTGCCCAATAACTATTTAAAAACTCTCCATCAATATAAGCATGTATAACTATCATTGACGAAGTATCGGTTTTCGAAATAGCTATTTCATTGAGAGCAAAATTCATGCCTGATTCAAAAATTGGTTTTTCCGTTTCAAGATGTACCATTATTCTTTCATCAACAGTATATTTTTTTGAAAGAATTTTAGAAATTGTTTCCTTAATATTCTGAGGTTCTATGTCAGTTAAAAAACCTAATCTTCCAAAATTTATACCAAGGATAGGAATCTCTTTATTGGCTACAAGACCCAAAGTTTCTAAAAATGAACCATCTCCACCTAAACTTAAGGCTATATCTGCATCAAAAATTTCTGTATTATTAAAAAAGGTTTTATGTAGGTGTAGATTTATGTCAGACGCAATTAAGATTTCTTCAAAAGAGTCAGAAATTTGGAATTCAATATTATTTTGGTTTAAAACATCAAATATTTCTTGAATATTTCCAGTTGATTCAGGTTTAAATGTCCGACCGTGAATTACAAATTTCATATTATTTTGAAATTAAAATAATCAAATACTTAAATACTTCATTAATAGCTCATATCGATCCTTTTCAAGGTTAGCTACTGGCTCGGTGGCATAATAAGCCGTGACGTCAAAGCCATATCTACCCAAAGAATTTACAACATTACTAATTTGAGAAATATCAAGTTTAATAGTTAATAGAACATTATTGTTAATTTCAATTTTGGATTTAGAAAAGTACAAACAAGTGATTTTTGCATTTTCGTTTTCAATTATTCTAGAGATTTCATGAAGTGAATAATCTCTATTGGCTAAGTTAATTTCAATTATTCCACCTGGTTCATTTAATGATAATTGTTTCACAAAGCTTTGATATGCATGTTTCTTTTCAATAATTCCCTCAAATAAATTTTGATCGTTTATAACGGGTAAGATTTCAGTTTGAGCATTTTCAAAAGATTTAATAACCTCTAAAATTGGAGTAAAAGGTTTAATACTGATTTCTTCTTTTATAGAAGGTAATTCAGAAAGTAGTGTATCAAAATCAAAATTTAGAAGAAAATCCTCAGAAAAAATCCCTTCAAATTGATTTTCTTTAACAAACGGCAACTGAGCAATTCTTAAGTCATTCATTATTTGAAGAGCTCTTTCCACATTATCTTTGGAATTTAATGTAGGTATATTACTGTCTATTAAATCTTTAGCTATCATTTAATTTTAATTTAAAACTAGATTTCCTTTTAGTATCCTGTCCAAAAATGGCTCCATTGCGTTTTTAAATTCTTCTGGTTGCTCCATCATAGGAGCATGACAACACTTATCAATAAAATGTAATTCGGAATTTGGCATTAATCTGTTAAATTCATGGCCTACATGGGGTGGAGTGATGGTATCATTTAATCCCCAAATTAAACAAGTAGGTATTAAAATCGCACTAATTTCTTTTGCCATATTGTGTCTTTGAGCCGATTTGGCAATTTGCACAATATTCATACATTTAGGGATACTGGAAGTAATTTCAAATACCTCATCTAAAAGCTCTTTTGTAGCTGTCTCTGGTTTATAAAATGTGTATTCCACTCTTTCTTTTATATACGCATAGTTTCCTCTTTTAGGAAATGAGCCACCCATTGTATTTTCAAAAAGCCCTGAGCTACCAGTTAAAATTAATGCTTTAACATTTTTTTGATGGGCTAGCGTATAAAGTAATCCTACATGACCGCCCAGAGAGTTTCCAAGCAATATTATATTTTCTAAGTTTTTGAAAGCTATAAAACGTTCAATAAAAGCCATTAAGCCTTCTAAACTAGCTTCTCGCATTGGCATGTCATATATTGGCATAACAGGGATAATTATTCTGCATTTATTTCTGAAGCCTTCAATTACCTCATCAAAATTGCTAAGCGCCCCAAATAAACCATGCAATATTACCAATGGTTGCCCAGCTCCTTCGTCAATATATCTAAATTCCCCGGATTCGTTAACTTTATAATTCATAGAAAAGAAATCAATAATTATACAAAATACAGTTTTTAAAATGGTTTTTCAAAATAAAAGGTAGAATAAGGTTTTGATTTTTAAACTTGTTTATAAATTAATAAACACCTTTAGCAATTAAATGATTCTTAATTTGATTTTCTGCTTCATTTACTATTTCTTCCGCAGTTTTTCCTATTGGACTGATCGGCAATAAAGTATGCCACGACATTTTTGTAAAACTCGTTAAAGGAAAAATGCCTTTTGGATTAAATTTTCCTGTATTGATTATTGCTATTGGTACAATTTCGGCACCTGGGCATTTTTTTATTAATGTGGCTACTCCGCCAACTGCAAAGGGTTTTAATTTACCGTCTCTTGATCGAGTTCCTTCGGGAAAAATCACACCAGAATAATTATTTTCAAAAATATATTTTGCAAATCTAATTATTTCACCAATAGCTTGTTTAGGGTCTTTTCGGTCAATTAATGCGGCTTTTCCTATCCTTAAATTATAAGAAATACTGGGTATTCCTTTGGATAACTCTTTTTTGGAAATAAATAATGGCGTATGCTTTCTAAATGCCCAAATTATACCAGGAATATCAAAGACACTTTGATGATTTGCAATGAATATTAAAGTTTTTTCAGTAGACAAAGGAATTGCCTGCGAAAAAGAGCTTGTGGATCCAGTAAATATCCAGCCTTTTACTATAAAAAAATTCAAAGAGTTTACTATTTTTTGATGTGCTTTTTGGCCTAAAAGATTATAAACTATAAATTGAATCGGATGGAAAATTACTAATAGTGCACCAAAATATAATAGGAAAACGCTTGATAATAAGTAATCTATGATTTTTTTCATTCAAAACTTTTAATGATTTAAATGCAAAGTTAAGACCTTAATTTATAAAACTGAAAATTCTTTAAGGTAATTGGTATGGATTTTATTCTTACTTTTGTTCTTGATTCTAAAAAAAATATATAAATGAAACTTCCCCTCTCACGTATTGAGGTTATGAATTTTATCGGCGAAAAGATGGATTCTATTGTTGATGAATATTTAAATCCTATAGATAAAAATTGGCAACCCTCTGATTTTCTTCCAGATTCGTCTAAAGAAAATTTTATGGACGAAGTAAAACTGCTTCAGGAATCTTGTAGAGAACTGCCTTATGATTATGTGGCAGTTTTGGTAGGCGATACCATAACAGAAGAAGCTTTGCCAACATATGAAACCTGGCTTATGGATTTGGAAGGTGTAAATCAGCATCAAAATAAACAATCTGGTTGGGCCAAATGGATAAGATGGTGGACCGCCGAAGAAAATAGACACGGTGATTTGTTAAATAAGTACTTGTACTTATCAGGCAGAGTGAATATGAGGGAAATGGAAGTATCGACGCAATACTTAATCGCTGACGGAATGGATATTGGGACTGATAAAGATCCTTACCGTAATTTTGTATATACTTCGTTTCAAGAATTGGCAACTAATATTTCTCATAGACGAACAGCAACTTTGGCTAAGCAGTTTGGAAATTCGCATTTATCAAAAATTTGTGGACAAATTGCAGCAGACGAAATGCGACACGCAAAAGCATATAAAAGTTTTATTTCCAAAGTTTTTGAGGTAGATCCATCTGAAATGATGCTTGCGTTTGAGGATATGATGAAAAAGAAGATCGTTATGCCTGCACATTTTTTAAGAGAGACAGGTCAAAAGATGGGAAATGTGTTTTCACATTTTTCAGATTCTGCTCAAAGATTAGGGGTTTATACCTCTACAGATTATATCAAGATTTTTGAAGATTTAATTGCGGAATGGAAGATAGAGAAAATTTCAGACTTAAACGATTCTGCAGAAAAAGCCAGAGATTATATTATGGCATTACCTTCACGGCTTTCAAGAATTGCTGAAAGAACTAAGATTCCTTCTTTAGAATACGAGTTTTCTTGGATTACCAGGTAATTAATTTCCTAAGGAATTTATTTTTTAATTTACTCCTATGTTTAGGTATTTAAAAATCATAGATGATTTTTTTCAAAGACCTTTTTTAGCAATTGGGTCTAGTATTTTTATCGCTCTTTTATGTTTTATTCCCAACGAAAATGTTCCAGGAATTACTGATGACAAATCAGCACATTTTATTGCTTTTGCTGGTTTAGGAATTCTTTGGTTTTTGTGTACGAAAAATAAGATATTTGCATTTATTTGGTTACTATTTTTTGGGGTATTTATTGAAATTGGTCAATATCTATTACCAGAAAATTTTCATAGATTTTTTGATGTTTATGATATTATAGCAGATTATTTTGGAGTATTTATAGGGTATATTCTTTACAGATTTTATTTACTTGTTACTAAAATCTACCTAAAATGATAAAAAAAGCCTTTTTGATTAGTAAAAAGGCTTTTTGAATTACCAAAAAATTATTTTAAAACAGAAATAGCCAATTCTTTTAACTGCGAGTCTGCTATTGTGGAAGGGGAATCAATCATGAGGTCTCTTCCACTATTATTTTTTGGAAATGCTATAAAATCTCGTATAGAATCTACTCCTCCAAATAAAGCACAAAGCCTATCGAAACCAAAAGCCAGCCCAGCGTGTGGAGGTGCTCCAAATTCAAAGGCATCCATTAGAAAGCCAAATTGTTTCTTAGCTTCATCATCTGAAAAACCTAATATTTCAAACATTTTTTGTTGAAGGGGCTTTTGAAATATTCTTACTGAACCTCCGCCCACTTCTGTGCCGTTTATAACTAGGTCGTAAGCATTTGCACGAACTGACCCTAAGTTGGATTCTAATAGGGCAATGTCTTCTGGTTTTGGAGAAGTAAATGGGTGGTGCATTGCGTGATAGCGTCCGCTTTCTTCATCAAATTCCAATAATGGGAAATCTACAACCCAAAGAGGTGCGAATTCGGCTGGATTTCTTAATCCTAAACGAGTTGCCAATTCCATTCTTAAAGCAGAAAGTTGTCCTCTTGTTTTATCGGCTGGTCCAGAAAGTACAAAAATCATATCACCAGGTTTTGCGCCTGTAGTTTTTGCCCAATTGGTCAAATCTTCTTGATCATAGAATTTATCTACAGATGATTTGAAAGTTCCATCATCATTGCATTTTGCATATACCATTCCGCTGGCGCCTACTTGTGGACGCTTTACCCAATCA
>JANNWE010000140.1:0-16936 GCA_031414675.1 Cytophagaceae bacterium | reverse complement strand
TTTTGTAATTTACCTCAATATGTTAAGGAGTCGTATCAAAGGTTTTTGCAAAACAAAATAAGAGAACATTTTGGGTTTGAAGGTGTGGTAATTACAACTTTCTTCAGACAAAAGTAATTTCGTTTTGATGTTTTAGCAATTAAATTAATAATTCTTATCATGATAGGGAGATTTGATTGATGTTTTTTATACGATGCTAGTTTCCCTTTGTTCCAACAAAAAGTAGAAATACTTCTTATGTTTTTGCCTAAATTGTTTCTAACAAATCCAAAAAATGCAGTTTTTGAGTGTGGCGTTTATACATTTGGATAATTGCATGAAAAAGCTCTTGAATATGAACCTGCAGCCACAAAATTAATAAGTGAAATTAATTTTCGTTTTAGGGCTGTAATAAAATGGCCTTTGAATGTAAGAGATGTTAAGAAAATGATTTTTTAAAATTTGCAACAAACAATCTTTATTATTTTTGGCAAAAAGAATCTAGTTCTTATTTATCAAAAGAAGTAACCAATACGAATCAATATGGGTGAATTGTTGGCACCAAGGCCTTGAGGGCTAATAAATCCAAAACTTGGAGCACCTAAATTATACATTAATGAAACAAAACTTCCTCTTTGTTGCCCAGTTCGTCCTTGATAAAAGCCAGCACCAATTAATGGAGATCCACCCCATTTCTTTTTGCCTAATTCTGAAGTTTCATCATAATTATAGAAATTTGAAGCGTCGGCGTTCATAAGTTCATATTCTCCATGAATAAAAATAGATTTCCAAATGGGTTGACGAACAAAAATACGAGGACCGGCAGATATTGATCCTGTTTGCTTATATTGACCTTGATAGATAAAAGAAAGACCAAGTCCAACAACTGTTCCTTTTTCTGTCACTTCAAATCCAGCCATTGGTGATGCATCAATATAAAAAGCTCCGAAAAAGCCTAGCCATAAATTGCCTCCATAATGCAGCTTTTGTTTCCATAATGGTTTAGGAGTTTCAAAAACCACGGGTTTCTCTTCTTGTAATACCTCTTCTATAGGCTCGGCTTGTGGAATTACTTGAGCGTGAAGACTGACATTAAAAAGCAAAAAAAGAAATATTTTATACATAATTTGGTTCATATTCGTAAGCAAATGTAGGTAACTTAATGTTGGCTATCATTTGATTTTCTAACATTTTCGCCCATTCATTTAAGTAAACGATTACGTCTGCCTTTTGATTGTGACGCAAATCATTTTTTTTATCCCCAAAATTCGCCAATACTGAGGGGTCCGATAGTTTTTCAAGGTGTTTTAAATCTTCAGTAGTAAACCCAAAACTCAAGAGGTCAAAAATAATTAAATCTATGGGCATGTTTCCTTGCCCGCAATATTGTGCAATTTGTTCATTCCAATCGCCAGTTCCCTGCATTGCATAGGCATGTATTTCGGCTTTAGATCTTTTAGTTATTACTTGAGCCAAGTTTCCACAATTACAAGACCCCATGTGTCCCCACATGTAAGGTGCTCCATTTTCTATATTATGAGCTGTTTTTTTGATTGCTTCTATTATTTCTAAAGACGCTTTTGCCATTTTTATTCGAAATTTTATATAGGTTAATAACCAACAAATAAAGGAAAAGTTTTTAGAATTTCAATCTAATTTTTTTTTTTAAACGTAGATGAAATCAAACAAATTTATAAAAATTAAAATTAATGAAAAAGTCAATTAAATCAATCGCAATCGCATTAAGTATTACTTTAGGGACTGTTGGAGCTTCGGCTCAAATGGGCAATGTAATGGTAGGTGGAGCTGCGATGTATTCGCAAAAAAATATTGTAGAAAATGCAATTAATTCTAAAGATCACACCACTTTAGTTGCTGCCGTAAAAGCGGCTGGCTTAGTAGAAGCATTAATGGGAAAAGAAGCACTCACGGTTTTTGCCCCTGTAAATTCTGCGTTTGCAAATTTGCCAGCAGGTACTGTAGAATCATTACTTAAGCCTGAAAACAAGGCAGTTTTAACTAAAATACTTTTATATCACGTGGTGGCGGGTAAAATAGACGGAAAAGAATTGTTGAACCGTATTGAACTAGGAAAAGGGGAGGCGAAATTAAAAACTTTGTCGGGAGGAATACTTACAGCTAAAAAGAATGGCGAAATGAATATTTCTATTTTCGACGAAAAGGGTGGGATGGCAAATATAAGTATCTATAATGTATATCAGTCAAATGGAGTTATACATTCTATTGATAGTGTTTTATTGCCAATGTAAATTATTTTGGGGAAATGAACTTTTGTTTCCCCATTTTTTTATCTTTTTATGTTTTCCTCCAAGACATAAATTAGGATTATCTAAATGATTGTTTTATTTTTGAATACTACCTCTAAACAAAAAAAGGAATTGACTACACTTAATAATAAATACTCTGAGGAGGAGTTAGTGCTGTCGCTAAAACAAAATAGCCAAAAGGCTTTCGAATATTTATACGATAATTATTCTGGGGCATTGTATGGTATTATCAGTAAAATTTTAAAAAATGACGAAAAATCTGAAGATACCATGCAAGAAGTCTTTTTGAAAATTTGGCGTAAAATTGGTGACTATGACGCTACGAAGGGAAGGCTTTTTACTTGGATGGTAAATATAGCTAGAAATTCATCAATCGACCAGTTGCGAAAAGATAAAAACATTTGGCTAGAAGATATTGACGATCATGTAACTCAGATTGACAAGGTTTCTAGCTTTCAACCTCAAACCACAGGAATGGATATTGCAAATATAATGGAAAAGCTAAAACCAGAGCGAAAAGTGCTTGTGGATATGGTTTATTTGAAAGGTTATACACAAGAAGAAGCAGCGGAATTATTGCAAATACCTTTGGGTACCGCAAAGTCAAGAATTAGAACTGCCCTTCAAGATTTAAAAATTTACTTTAAGAAATGAATATTATAGAATATATATCATCTGGAATACTAGAAGCCTACGTGCTAGGTTCAACTTCACCCCAAGAGAAGCAAGAAGTGGAGTGTATGTCTAAAATTTATCCAGAAATAAAAACTGAATTGGATGCACTACAAGGTGCTCTTAATCAATATGCTAGTTCTTTTGAAAAATCGCCCCCGGCTCATTTAAAAGAAAAGATTTTTGCACAAATGCAATTTGACGAAGTAGTTTCTAAAGCAGATTCAAACGTGGAAGGAGGTAAAACTAAGGTACTATCTCTTTGGCCGAGAATTTCTGTAGCCGCAGCTTTAATTTTTGGTGCTATGGCTATTTGGAGTTATTTTGAAAATAGTAAATTGAAAACTTTTGTAAGTGATTACAAAATGAAAAATCAAGTTTTGTCAGTAGAAAAATCCTTTAAAGAAAGCCTTTTGAGCTTATATAAAAATCCAGAAATTATAAATTTGAATCTTAAAGGTACAGCCAAGTCACCAGAAAGCGAAGTTGTACTTTTTTGGAATAAAAACAAAAAGGAATTAAAACTAATAGTAGAAAATCTTCCGAAAGCACCCGAAGGAAAACAATATCAGTTGTGGAGTATTATAGACGGAAAGCCTGTAGATATGGGTGTGTTAGATAATGAATTTACAAACAGAGTGTACGCAATAAAAGCGCCAAACGGCACTGTAGCAGCTTTTGCTATCACTCTCGAAAAACTAGGGGGAAGCCCGACACCTACCTTGGAGGAGATGTATGTGATCGGAAATGTTTAGAGGTAATCAGTAATAACCCCAAGCACCATCGTCCATTGACTTTGGTGCTTTTTTATTTATTTAAAAACTGTTAATTCTTTGGTGAATATCAAAAAAGTACTTTGCTTTGTTAATAAATAAATTTATAAATGAGAAAAATAATTTTTCCAATTTTTGTATTGATGTCTTTTGTTACTAGAGGTCAACAAAGAATTACTTCTGAGGTACAAGAAATAACACCAAAAAGTGTAATTGAGAAGTATTTAAAAGCAATTGGAGGTGCTAACGCTGTCAATAATATTAAAGACTTTACAATGGAAATTGAAGGTGAGGTGCAAGGGCAAACCATGAACATGCTCATGCAGAAAAAAATGCCTAATAAACTTTTTACTTTAGTGAATTTAGACAATATGGGCGAAATCAATAAAACCATTTTCAATGGATCTAAAGCATCTGTTAACACTATAGGGCAAGCAGAGCAAATTGTGGAAGGCGAGGATGCCAAAGTTTTTCTTACCCAAAGCAGCATAGTTGGAGAAATTGAATATTTGGCTGATACTAGTTATAAAATGACATTTATTGGGAAAGAAACTATTGATAGCATTGATTGTAATGTGGTTAAAATTAAGAATGGGGCCGTGGAGGTTATTGAATTTTATGATACCAATTCTGGACTTAAAATTAGACAAAAAAGTGAGATTGAATCGCCGATGGGCAAAACATCAGTTGTAATTGATTTTAAAGACTATAAAACAGTTAGCAACATTAAGTTTCCTCATTTATTGAAACAAGATATGGGAGTAATCGTTTTGGATTTGAAAGTAAAAGCCATAAAAATTAATCAAAATCTAGATGATTCTATTTTTGAAGTAAAATAATTTAATACCACTTGGTTTGTATTTGGAGCCAACATTTTTAGGTAATAATGTTTTCGAATTAAAATAATTTTCTAAGATTTAAACTTAAAAAATATGAGTAAGAATATTCCTCAAAAAATGCAAGCTATCAGCTTAACTGGTCCTAATGAATGGAAGTTAACAGAGATGGCAGTTCCGAGTCCAAGTAGGGGACAAGTCCTAGTTAAAATGGCTTTTTCACCCATTAATCCATCAGACTTAGCTTTTCTTACTGGTAATTATGGGCTAAAAAAACCATTTCCAGTAGTTCCGGGCTTAGAAGGGAGTGGGGTAGTGGTGGCATCAGGGGGAGGTTTTGCGGCTAATAGGCTTCTGGATAAGAAAATAGCATGTACAGCTCCCAACGCTGGCAATGGCACATGGGCTGAATATATGCTCACAGACGCTACAAAGTGTATGGATTTAAAGAAAGACGTGAGTTTTGAGCTAGGTGCCATGCTTTTTGTGAATCCACTTACTGCTTTAGCATTTTCAAAAAAAGCAAAAAAAATTAATGCTGATTTGATTGTATTTTCTGCAGCTGGCAGTGCTTTAGGTCAAATGGTTACGCATTTTGCCAAAGAACTATCCATTCCTGTTTTTGGTCTAATTAGAAAATCGGAATTAAAGGATGAAGCCTTAAAAAATGGATTTTCCAAGGTTTTTAGTACTTCTTCGCCTGACTATTTGCAAGAATTAACAAATGCTACAAAAAGTTTTAAGAAAGTTATATTTTTCGATGCTGTTGGTGGTGGTGTTATGCCCTATCAAACTTTAAATGCCCTTCCCGACAAAACAAAAATGGTGATTTACGGTAGATTAGACCAAGATCCAAGTGAATTTACCCCTCAAAATATTCTTTTTAAGGAAAATGTGATTGAAGGTTATTGGCTTAGTAAAGAAGCTCAAAACAAATCAATTATTGAAATTCTTTTAGATGTACGTAAAGTGCAAAAAATGCTTACCAGCGGTTTTCATACCAAAATCAATCAAAAATTTGGATTAGAGTCTATAAATGAAGCCTTGGCATTATATTATGGAAACATGTCTGCTGGTAAAGTTTTGTTGGATTTGAGTAAATAACGTTTTGATTTTTCTAATTTGTAAATAATAAGCTGCTACTTGTACATTTTCTTATATTTATTTAATGCTAAGACCATTAATGCAGTAGTATAACTATCTGACTGAAAGTAGAGTACATTTCTTACTACGGTACCTCCTGAAAAAAAGACTCCTCCTGACCAAGAACCGTTTGATTTTTGATGGCTTAAAAGATAAAATATTGATTTTTCAATTATTTCTTTTGGAATATTTTCTCCAGATTCTTTTAAATTTAATAAGCTTAAAGTGGCATAAACAGTTGATTGAATATAATCTCTTTTGTGTACTTTTCTTCTACTTTCATAATGTCCATCGGTCTTTTGAGTTTTAAGTAGATAGTTAAGTAAAGCTGAATTCTCTTTATTTAAGTCTTTATTGCCAGCCACTATTGCCCTAGTAGCCGCATAATGGAAATGATATCGATTAGGATAGTACATGCCTGCTCTACTCCATCTTTGCCTTTTTATTTGATGGCTGATTAATACATTTGCTCCTTCTTTACCTTTGGCATTTACCAACTGATTAGTTGTTACCAAATAGGTTAAAACATTAGCGTTTACCACTGCATCTAAATCATTTGCTCCCCATGGCACATAGGGTTTATAGGGTGTTGGAAAAGCCGAACTTAAAGGTAAAAAGAAAACGAGATTATTAGCTACGGCTTTTAAAAATGACCATCTTTTGAAATAATCTTCTTGTTCCAGCCAAGTAAGGTATGCCCCAGATTTTCGAGGTATTCTTACTAAATAGTTATGCCAGTGGTAGTTATGTCGGTCTTTGTCTAGATAATTGTCAAATAAAGCTGGGCTAACATAATTTATAGAAGTATCAGAAAAAATTTTGTTGTGATAAAATATTGCTAAGTTACCCATAGAAGTGTCATCGGCATCAAATGCAATGTTAGCGGCATTGTTAATAAATCTTGATTTCAATTTATAGTGGGTAGGTCTTCTTACATATATTAAAGTATCCTTTTTTTCTTTTAAAGATAGATTTCTATTTGCGGGTAAAGATTTCCAGAAATTAAATTTTTCGTTTTGTCTATAGCTCAGTAGCTCTGGGAATCCATTTTTTAGAATTGTTTTTAATGCATATTGGGTAGTGTCGTATTGATATCCTTCAGCCAATGCATTAAATATTCCTGTCATTGAAAAGCAATTGGAATCGCGGTATTTTTGGGCTTTCCCTAATAAAAAATAGGGATTGGACATATGCATATAACTGGGCCATTCACCAAGGAAAGTTTTATTTGGCTCGGTTTTTTTCACTTGGTTTTCTTCCAGAAAAGAAATTGCTTTATTAAGTCTTTCTTCTATTTTTTGGGAAGAAATAGTTTGACAAAAAGCCCATTTTGAGGAAAGAAGTATAGAAAAAATAAATAATGAACAAGCACTTTTCATTTTGTTCTAATTGAGAAGGTCTGCTATTTTACGGTCATTGGCTAAGCGTGGAACTTTGTTTTGGCCACCTAGTTTGCCAATTGACTTCATATAGTCTATAAAGGAATTTCTTTGTAAAGCTTTAATAACCAAAGGTTTTAAGATATTTCCTTCTATTAAATCTTTATAATAGACATTTAATTCTACCATTTTTTGATTTAAATCTTTTGCAAAATGTAGTATATTTAAAGGAGGACGGGCAAATTCAATTAGCCATTCATGGTAAGGCATACCTTGGTCTGGGGCCACCATTGGAGCCACCGTAAATTCCACTAGTTCTATTTCAGGATGTTTATGACAGGCCCATTTCATGGCTTTTTCTACTTCTTCACCAATGACATGCTCTCCAAAAGCAGAAATAAAATGTTTAATTCTTCCAGTAACTAAAATTCGATGTGGGTTTAGTGAAACAAACTTAACTGTATCGCCTATCGAATAGCCCCAAAGTCCAGCGTTTGAATTAATAATAAGGGCATAGTTTTTACCAAGCTCTACTTGTTCTATAGATAATCGTGTAGGTTTTTCGTTGAAAAATTCTTCTGCAGGTATAAACTCGAAAAATATTCCTGAATTTAAAATCATTAATAAACCTTCCTCTTTTTGCGAATCTTGATAGGCAATAAATCCCTCAGAAGCAGGATATAGCTCTATGGAATCAATTTTTTTACCAATAGATTCAAATAATTTTGCTTTATAGGGTTCGAAATTTACTCCACCATAAACAAACAGGTCGAATTTAGGAAAAACGTCTTTTATTTTTTTTCCTGTTCGGGCTTGAATTCTATCAAAATACATTTGTACCCAAGGTGGAATTCCCGAAATTAAACCCATAGATTGATGAAGTGTTTCATCTATTATTTTTTCCAATTTTTCTTCCCAATCTTCTATACAGTTGGTTTCAAAACTTGGCAATTGGTTAGTTCGTAAATACCCTGGAACATGGTGGTTGGAAATCCCAGAAAGTCTACCTGTAAATATCCCAGATTTTTTATCTAATGCTGGGCTACCTGAAAGAAAAATGAGTTTTTCATCTATAAAGTGAGCCTGTTCAGTTTCATGTATATAGGCTAACAATGCATTCTTTGCGGAATTTATATGATTAGATATAGAGTCATGAGTGATTGGAATATATTTTATGCCTGAAGTAGTACCTGATGTTTTGGATAAATAAAGGGGCTTCCCTTTCCACATAATATCTGGTTTTCCTTCTGTTATTTTATCAAAATAAGGTTTTAGTTGCTCGTAGTCTTTAATGGGAACGGCTTGTTTGAAGTCTTCGTAGTTTTTGATATTGTTGAAATGATGATCTTTACCAAATAGGGTAGGAGTGGCTTCAGAAATAAGGTTCTCCCTCCATTTTTTTTGGGTTTCGGCTGGATTTTTAGTCCATTTTTTTGTTTGTGCAGCAGCATACGCCGCTAAAGGTTTGCTTAAAATTGAACGAATGCCCATGGTAAATTAAATAATAAGCAAAACTAAGAAAATTGAATCAGAAATTTATTTATTGTACTTTTTTTCAGGGAAAGGCTTATGTTTTTTCAAATTTAATTTGGTAAGTTAATCTTGAAATTTAGAATTAATAATTGGCAAAAAAAGCATTCGGAAAGAGAAAATTTTGATTTATTACTAATTATAAAATAATTGATGCTCAATGATTTAATTCTAAAATCAATTATCATATTTAAAATCAAGCCAAGTCATTGGATATTGTATTTTTGAATTCTATATTGGTGAAAATTTTAATTTTATAAAATAAACAATGGTTCATTTTAATTTAGATAAATACGAAATTAAGCCTAAACAAATTATCAGAAATGCTTCTCCGGCTACTTTATATGCTTTAGCAATAAAATTTGAGGAAGCTGCAGAAATTACCAGTACCGGAGCATTATCCTTAAAGTCTGGATCAAAAACGGGTCGAAGTCCAAAAGATAAGCGAATCATTGAACGAGCGGAAAGTAAAGATGATATTTGGTGGGGAAATGTAAATATTAAAATGGATGAAAACACATTTAATATTAATAGACAAAGAGTTATTGATTATTTTAATACCCGTACACGAATTTATGTTTTCGATGGTTTTGCAGGATGGGATCCAAAATATCAGATCAAGGTTCGCGTAATATGCACACGTCCATATCACGCACTTTTCATGCATAATATGCTTATTAGACCTACATTAGACCAGTTGGAAAACTTCGGCGAGCCAGATTATGTAATTTATAATGGAGGAGAATTTCCTGCCAATTCATTCACTTCTCATATGAATTCAAAAACCAGTGTGGATTTATGTTTTGAAAGAAAGGAGTTTGTGATTCTTGGAACCGAATACGCCGGGGAAATGAAAAAAGGGGTGTTTACTGTTATGAACTATATTATGCCTAAGATAGGGGTAATGAGTATGCATTGCTCTGCAAATATGGGGGAAGAAGGTGATGTTTCTTTGTTTTTTGGTTTGAGCGGAACAGGAAAGACTACCCTTTCTGCCGATCCAGATCGTAAGTTGATTGGCGATGATGAGCATTGTTGGTCTGATGACGGCATTTTTAATATTGAAGGAGGCTGTTATGCAAAAGCGATTGATTTATCCGCAGAAAAGGAGCCTGAGATTTTTAATGCTATTAAATTTGGTACAGTATTAGAAAATGTGGTGATAAACCCTATTACCAACGAAGTAGATTATTCAGACGATAGTATAACTGAAAATACCAGGGCGGCTTATCCAATTGAATATATCCCAAATGCTCAAATTCCTTGTATTGGTGGACATCCAAACCATATTATTTTTCTTACCGCAGATGCTTATGGTGTTTTGCCTCCTATTTCTAAACTTAATCCAGAGCAAAGTATGTACCATTTTATAAGTGGTTATACTGCGAAAGTGGCGGGTACGGAAATGGGTGTCACGGAGCCTCAAGCCACTTTTTCGGCCTGTTTTGGGGCAGCTTTTATGGTTTGGCATCCAAGTAAATATGCCGAACTTTTGGCTCAAAAAATCAATAAGCACGGCACCCAAGTATGGTTAGTAAATACGGGTTGGATAGGTGGTGCTTATGGGGTAGGAAGCAGAATAAAGTTGAAATATACGCGGGCTATTATTCATGCCATACATTCAGGAAAACTTACAGAGGTTAAAACTATTAAGGATGAAATATTTGGATTCGAGATTCCAATTGAAGTTCCTGAAGTACCTTCTGATTTGTTGATTCCCTCCAATACATGGTCTGATAAAGGCGAGTATCAAAGAGCGGCAAAGCATTTAGCAGGCCTTTTTGTTGAAAACTTTAAGAAATTTGAGGCGGGAAGTTCGGCTGCAATTTGTAATGCAGGGCCTAAAATTTAAGTTGAGTTTTTTTTAGAAATGGCGTGGAGTTTTAATTTAGAGGTCCTCTTTAATTCATGCTATTTTTTTTCCATTTTTTTCATTAAGAAAGTTCATTTTAACATTTGCACAGAAATTAAATGAATATTCTTTGTCAAATGGGTCGGTTAAATTCTTTACAAAACTCTTCTATTTGGTGTCTTGTTTTTTTTGGTTAAATACATTTTTCTAAAAAAAGGATTCAAAAATTTGCGTTTGTTGCGTTTAATTCGTTTATTTCGAATAAATAGCTAAAATCAGATTATAAATGGAATTATTCGAAGAGGTAAAACGCCCGACAAAATCAGAACAGAAGATGGCAATGGCTTCTTATAACGCACTAAATTCTGTTATAGAACAATTGACTTCTGAAAAGACAGAGATTGAAATCGAGGAAACCAATGAAAAAATTGTGATTCCTTCTAAAGCTTTAAAAATGCTAGGATCGATTCTAAAAGCCATGAGTCAGGGTAAAACAGTTTCTATTGTTCCAATGGCAGCGGAAGTTACTACTCAAAAAGCAGCTGAAATTTTAGGGTGTTCAAGGCCTCATTTTATAAAACTTTTGGAAGAGGGTAAAATTAGTTATGCAAAGATTGGCAAACACCGCAGAATTAAATTTGAGGATGTTTTGAAGTACAAAAATCAAATGAAACAGGACCAAAAGACTCTTTTGATTGAAATAATGAATAAGGATGAAGACTTAGGACTTTATGATTCATAGTGTTAGGTTTAAAGCAGTACTGGATACCAATGTAATCCACCCAATTGTGGTCAGAGATTTGCTTTTTTGGTTTGCTCATTATGATATGTACACACCAAAATGGAGTCGGCACATATTCGATGAATGGAAGGCGTTAATAGTGGAAAAAGGTCAGTCAGAATCTGAAGCAGAAAGAAGAGTTAATATTGCAAATAAGGCGTTTCCTGACGCTTTGGTTGATAAATATGAAAATTTGATAGAAGGATTAATTCTCCCAGATTTAAAAGATAGACATGTGCTGGCTGCGGCTATTAAAACTAACGCAAACATAATTGTAACCAATAATCTAAAGGATTTTCCTTTCGAATATCTAGAAACATTTGGAATAAAAGCTATTTCGGCGGATGATTTTTTAACTGATATTATAGATTTGAACCCCGAGGAGGCCATGAAAGCATTTCGTGAGATGGTAATGAATAAAAAAAATCCAGAAATGCATGAATTTGAGGTTCTAGATGTACTCAGAAAGAGCGGTTTAATAGATACCGCTAACTATTTACACGCATTGCTGTAAACGACTGAGACTAAAATTGGATTTTAAATTCAAAATCATTCACCTACTCCTCAAACATATAAACGAATTGATAATAAGAAGGTTATGTTTTTCTTTTTGAAACTTAAACAATAATTCTTTGTTGGTTTTATTTTCTTAATCTAAGTCATTTTTGTTCTTTATCGCCACCTCAGTAAACCACCGATTGGCTTCATAATGATATGTGCATGATTGTTTTTGGTTGTAAAAAAAGCTTTGGCTTTGAAGGGTTTGGGTTTTTCGGAGGTGGCGAGGAAGTACCAGTAAATTAAACTTGTAAGGTTTAGGAGCTGCAAAATTATTTTTATTGCTGTGTTATTTTCTTTTTTTCATCAAAGTATTTTTTGACGTTTGCAAAACTTATATCCTTTAATTTATTGAGCTTATATTGTTGGAAATAGAACCAATCAAGTTTACTGAAGTTTTTATACAGTATTTTGCCATTTTCATCGTACAAAACCTCTTCAATCAAAGAATTATATGATAGTAGCTTTGTGTAGCTAAAAATTAAACCCCAATTGAACAAATGGTAGTAATTTCCATTCGACCCCTCAATTAAAATTGCTGTGGCAACACCATTTGTGGATCCAGAGAAGTCAAAACTTTGGTGACCGACAAACTTATTTATTTTGGGATAGTAATCCCCATCTTTCAATTTAGTATTACTTGTGTAAGCTTTTTGTTTCTCATCTTGATATTTTACTATTGACTCTTGAGTAATAAATATGTTCGTATTTCTATCGGCTATTAAATCTCTTGGATTTGATTTGTGAAATCTTTCAATATTTGAAATATTTAAACTTGTAAATTTTAAATTCCGTAGGCTATTATCACCAATAATCTTTATATAAAAAGTAGAAATTTGAGGGTTTCCTTGATTTTTTAAATACAAGAACGGATAACTGTTTCCTCAAGTAATATTATCATTAATTATCTTCGTTTCATCTCTAAGCTCTCTGTGTAATGTCAAATTTTCTAATCTTAATTCATCAACCTCACTTCTTAATTCAGAGTTCTTTTTTAATAATTCTTCGTTGTGAAATTTAATATCCGTAGTATTTCCTTCAATTCTTTTATTTCTTTTCGAACTACTTTCATTTTGTTTAAAAGTAAAATAAAGGACTATAATTGTACCAATTAAGCATATTGCTCCTCCAACAAAAATCCAGTGATAATTTGTCATTTTCATAAAGAAATATTAATAAAACCTCTGTTCAAATAATTATTTAGGACTAGGTTTAGTTTCTTTGAAAACTACATTATCACAAAATATTTACCTAATGCTCAAGTATTTTAAATCAAATAAATATCAAGTGTAAAATGAGATTTACTTTTTTTTCGTAACTCTAATAAAAAGAATAATTAAGCCAATTCCCTCTCAATTCCTCCTAGCCACATTCACCCTTGGCAGTACCGCCAAACTTTCATGTCCAGCATCGCTAACAGCTTGCACCGCAAAAATGTAATTGTCTTTCGAGTACGGCAACTTTAAACTTAGGTTCTCCGTATAAAACTTCTTTTGCCAAAAAGATTGGTGGGTTTCTCGCATTAACACATAATATCCTGCGGGTTTTCCTAATTTTGGAGCAGACCAATGTAAGTTTGTTGCATTTCCCAGGCCTTGCACATCTATCATAACATCTTCAGGTACTGCTGGAGCCAAAGCTAAATTTGCTAAACAAGCCAAATTTACCGCGACGTTTTTTCTAAGATATTCAAAATCCATAAATTTGGTTAAATCGCCGTATTCCACGCCATTTTCAATTCTTAAATCTTGGTGTTGATGTAGAAAATTCTCATTCATTTCTGAAATTCTTACAGACGCAAAACCTTCGCCCACAAATGGGGTGTGGTCTCCTCCTCTTAAAAATCTGTCGTTTCGGTAAATCATTACCACTTCTAAATTATCTACATAACGTTCTCCAATTTCTTTCACATATCGGGCTACTTGTCTGGCTGCACCGTCTGCTTCATAGCCAAATTGACGAATAGCTCCCACTTTTTTGTCTGTTTCAAATGCGGGTATTCCTTCACTAAAAACTCTAACTCTGGTATTGTCAATGATATTAGTTTCGTTAGCATTATTGCTACCCATAATATCGTTATTAAGCAAAGCCACGATATTCCAGTTTTCAGCTTTGGCTTTTTTGGCTAAGTAGGAAGCACCTAAAAGCCCTTGTTCTTCACCGCTAAAAACTGTAAAAATGATTGTTGCTGGAAAGTTGGATGAAGCCAAAATTCGTGCTAATTCAATGACCGCCACGGTACCGCTTCCATCATCATTTGCTCCTGGGGCATCTGAGGTTCTATTCATCACGTCTGTAACTCTGCTATCAATATGGCCGCTTACCATAAAGATTCTGCTATCGCTAGGGTCAGTTCCTTTTAAAACAGCCATTACATTTTCCATTTCAATTTTTTCGTCAATTCGCTTTCCATCTGGTTCTAATGTCCATTTGTCAATATAAGCTGACATTCTTCCATTTGATTTTTTTGCAAATTCATTGAATTTGGCTAAAACCCACTTTCTTGAGGCACCTATTCCTTTACTTGGAATTTGGCTGGTACTTAAAGTACTTCTAGTTCCAAAACCTACCAATGTTTGTACATATTTTTTAAGAGTATCCGAAGAAACTTCTTGAATATATTTATTGATTAACGGGTCTCTTTTATTGATTTCTTGAGCATGAGCGAATGGGCATAAGTAGTAAATACCCGCTATTACAAGGACTAATTTTTTCATTTAAGTTTGTTAATTATTGAAATATGAAATTAAATATAAAACAGGTAGGATATTTTTTAACATTTTTTTAAATTAAATTTATCGTTAGTGGATGAAAACTTGATTTTAGTAGATAATCATTTGTTAGATATTACTAAATCCCTTCAATAATAAATGGTTTTGTTTTTATACTAATCAATATACTTATAGGTTTTTGTTTTTAAAGTGTAGTATTTTGAGATAATAGAATAATCCAAAAATATATAGTTTTTTTAAATGGGCCAAATTTTTTATCAGATGGATGCTCCTAATGTAAATACGCTATAAATATTTGAGATTTCTATTTGGCTAGTTTAATCCTAGTTTTTAGGTGAATAATTTTAAATGGGTTCTAATTCTTACTGTTCTTTTTTATTCTCCTTCGAAAAAGGGCTAACTTTGTTCGCTTAAAGAAAAGAAATATAAAATGATATCAATAACGCTAAATTCTTCAGAATTTTTTCCTATACTTATTATTCCGGTTTTTGAAAATGAAAACCTTCAAAAGCAATTAAATGCAATTTGCGAAAGTATTGGTTTTGATCAGCATATACTTTATGTTGATTTTAAAGCAAAATCAAAAGAGTGTGTTATTGGTCTAACAAAAACTAACCAAAAGGTTTATTTCTTAGGTATGGGAAATGGGAAGAATGCTGCTGAAATAAGTGCTATTTTTAGAAGCTTTTTTAATAGAAACAAAGATAATTTTAAAGGTGATATCAGCATATTTTTGCACGACACTAATTTAGTTGAGCTGGCGGCCGATATTACTCAAGGTATTTTCTTAGGAGAGTACCAAATAGCTAAGCTTAAAACAGGACAGAAAGAATCTAATACATTTTATCATTCTAGTTCAAAAATTAATTTCCAAGTTAATGGTGACAAGGATATTGAAGGGGCCTTGGAAATTGGTAAGTCCTTAGCTGAAACCCAAAAGAAAATAATGGAATGGGTAGATGCCCCAGCTAACCACAAAACCCCACAAATGATTACAGGGTGGATTCAAGAATCAGGAAAGGAAAATGGATTTGAAGTAAATGTATTTGATAAAGATGCATGTGAAGAAATAGGATTAAAGGCATTGTTGGCGGTAGGAAAAGGAAGTGTGGAAAATCCACCCGTTTTTGTTGTAATGGAGTATACACATCCTGAGGCAAGCAAAACTATTGGGCTAATTGGGAAAGGAGTTACTTTCGATACCGGTGGTGTGTCTCTAAAGCCAGGAGACAACATGAATTATATGAAATGTGATATGGGCGGAGCCGCGGCAGTAATTGGAGCCTTAGAAATGACTGCAAAACTTGGATTAGCTGTGAATATGGTAGTTGCTGTGCCATTTACTGAGAATTGTATGGACAGCTTGTCAATAAAGCCAGGGGATGTAATTGGCTCTTATTCAGGAAAAACCATTGAAGTAATTAATACAGATGCCGAAGGGCGACTTATTTTAGCGGATGCCTTAGCGTATGTGAAGAAAAATCACAATCCAGATATTATGATAGACTTAGCAACTTTAACTGGCAACTGCATCCAATCTTTAGGCTATGCAGCAGCGGCATTGTTAAGCAATAATGATGATTTGGCAGATTCTATTTTGGTTTCTGGCCAAAAAACAGGGGAGAAAACGTGGAGAATGCCCCTTTGGGATGACTATAAAGATATGATGAAATCTGATGTTGCTGATATTAAAAATCTATCTTCTGCTCCTGTAGCCGGTGCAATTACAGCCGCTAAATTTTTAGAAGAATTTATAGATGGACATACCTCTTGGGCCCATTTAGATATAGCAGGAGTAGCATTTTGTGATTCTGAATATGGCTCGATGAAATCTGCTACTGGGTATGGAGTAAAGCTTTTACTTCATTTCATTCAAGATGCCATTTCATCGGATAGTAAAGTAAGCTAAGTTAAAAATTTTCCTTTATGAATAAGGTATTCAAGTATTTATTTATTGGACTGATTGCTTGTGTTTTAGTATTGATTGTGTGGGCTTGGAGAAATAATCTTTCCTTAGAATATTTAAAAGCTAAATATGCCAATTCTGATTCTCAGTTTATTCAAATTGCGGGTAGTAATGTGCATTTTAAAGATGTTGGCTTCAGAAATGACTCTTTACCACTAGTCTTGATTCACGGCACTGGAGCTAGTTTGCACACTTGGGAAGGATGGACTAAAGCATTAATAAATGAAAAGAGGATTGTCACTTTAGATTTGCCAGCTTATGGTTTGACGGGGTCTAATAGTATGGAAGACTATTCGGTGGAACTGTATGTGAAAGTTGTTGATAGTTTACTTCTTAAATTGGGAATTAAAAAATGCATTATTGGCGGCAATTCTTTAGGAGGTTTTGTTAGTTGGAATTATGCAATAAAATATCCGAGTAAAGTCAATAAATTAATTTTAAAATCAT
>JANNWE010000139.1:0-1835 GCA_031414675.1 Cytophagaceae bacterium | reverse complement strand
CAACAAACGACAACAAACATTTACATCCGAATACAAACGTTTATTAACCGAATAAATATTTAGGTTATCCCAACTTTGCATCAACAAAACGAAACACGGTGTTTCGGAATAATAAAAACAATTACAAATATGAACACAGTAAAATTAATCGGAAACGTAGGTGCAGAGGTAAACATCTTAAATTTTGAATCAGGCAAAAAAGCAAGTTTCAGTATTGCTACCACAGATAGCTATACGGATAAAAACAATCAACAAGTTAAGAATACCGCTTGGCATAATGTAATTGCCTGGGGAAAAATAGCAGATGCTTGTGAGGAATTGATTAAAAAGGGGAAAACGGTAAGCGTAGAAGGAAAAATTAACTACAGAAATTACACAAACAGTCAAAACCAAAAAGTGTATGTAACTGAAATTCAAGCATTCAAAGTGGAAGAGTATGTTTTTGAAAAAAAATAAACTTAACAATCAAACAATTAATATCAAACACAAAAGTATTTTCAAATAAAAATCTACAAATATGAACACAGTAAAATTAATCGGAAACGTTGGTTCAACTCCAAATATCAGAAATTTCGAGACTAAAAAATTAGCAAGTTTTAGCTTAGCTACTAACCAAACCTATGAAAACAATAGCAACGAAAAAGTAAAAAATACCCAATGGCATAATATTGTGGCATGGGGAAAAATGGCAGAGGTTTGTGAAAAAATAATCGAAAAAGGAAAGTTTGTGGCAATTGAAGGGAGAATTCAAACTCGACATTTTACCAACAAAGAAAACAAGAAAGTTTACATAACTGAAATAATTGTTACAAAAGTCGATGAAGTTTTAAGTGAAAATAAAACCAAAGTATTTTTTCTTTAATTTAATCTGTCTTTTAGATATTAAGAGGACGTTGATTTCATCAATGTCCTCTTTTTTTATAATTTCCTAGCAGATACTAATATTATAAATTTCTAAATTAAAAAATATCCTTATTTTAAACACATAAGAATAAAAAATAAAGTACCCAAAAACTAAAAAAATAAACAGGAGTATTAACTTTGTAATAAAAAAAAATATGAAACTTTTTTCTACTCAAACCTACATTAACAGAAGATCCAAACTAAAAGAATTGGTAAAAACTGGGCAAATTTTGCTTTTGGGGAATAACGAATCTCCCATGAATTATACGGATAATACGTATAGGTTTAAACAAGATAGTTCATTTTTGTATTTCTTTGGAATTAACCTTCCTGGCTTATCAGCAATTATTGATTTAGAAAAAAATACAGAAACGATATTTGGAAATGAATACGCTATAGAAGATATCATCTGGATTGGTAATCAAGAGAGTTTGGCAAGTTTAGCAAAAAAAGTTGGAGTAAATACGGTTGAAAAACCCTCAAAATTAGCTTCAAATATCACAAAAAGCATAAAATTTCTTCCCCCTTATAGGTTTGATAATAAACAACTTTTATCGGAATTACTGAATATTAAAGTATCAGAATTAAAATCGGATAATGAACTTACAAATGCAGTAATTTCTATTCGTTCCTTTAAATCTGAAGAGGAAATTTTAGAATTGAACGATGCAATTAATATTACTGGAGCCATGCATTTAGCTGCATTTAAAGCTACTAAACCAGGTAAAATGGAGTATGAGGTGGTGTCAAAGATTATGGAAACGCTTCATTCTTTAAATGCTGAACTTTCTTATCCAGTTATTTTTAGTATCAATGGACAAACACTTCATAATCATTATCATGGAAATAAAATGCTAGCTGGGCAAATCGCAATTAATGATTCTGGTGCAGAAAACAGCTTTGGTTATGCTGGAGATATTACTCGAACTATT
>JANNWE010000138.1:0-1654 GCA_031414675.1 Cytophagaceae bacterium | reverse complement strand
AGGAAAAGATTTTCAAGCAGAAATGGGATTTGTACCTAGGAAAGGAGTTTATAATGTTTTTAGACCAGCCAAATTAATTCTTAATCCTAAAAATGCAGAAATTGCCAAAAAAATAAATTCTTATGGTATTTCAATTTCTGGAAAAGATGTTTTTGATCTTCAGGGAAAAAGATTAGACAGCGAAACACCAATTTCAGTGTATTTAAGTACACCCGGAGGCACTCAAATGTCCATTGGATACTATATGGCATTTACGCATTTGTTTAAAGAATTTGACCCAACAAATGCTTCAGATAATCCAAATCCTGATTTTTCAAAAAACACAAAGCAACTTCCAATTGGCGACTATCGCTATCAAACAGTATTTGTAAACCTTATAACCACAAAAAGGCTAAATGTTTTTGGTGAATTTTTGTATTATAGTGGAGAATATTTTAATGGAAAAACCAATGTAGTAAAAACAACCGTTAATTATCGAATTCAGCCCATCGGAACAATAGCGATGGATTTAAATTATACGGATATAAAACTTCCTTACCCTTATAACTCTGTAAAATATTGGCTTATTGGACCAAAAGCAGAATTAGCATTTTCTAAAACTTTATTTTTTAGTACCTTTTATCAATACAATACACAATCAAACAATACCAATATAAATTCTAGACTTCAATGGCGTTTTAAACCTGTGAGTGACTTATTTTTAGTATATACTGACAATTATTTTGCTCAAGAAATTTCACAATATAGAATAGAGCCCTGGACACCAAAAAATAGAGCATTGGTTTTGAAAATTACCTATTGGTTGAATGTTTAGGAAAAACAATGGATTAAAAAAAACTTTATAAAGATAAATCGGTCGAAAACTTATGAAAAAATCAAGCACCTCATTCACTAAAATCTCTTTTTTGATTTTTGGAATACTACTATTTTGTTCTTCCACCTTTGCACAAAGCGTGCCTGATGCAGTGCTAAAATTAACGGACCAAATAGACACGAATAGAATTAAAAACCATGTAACGTATTTAGCTAGTGATGCATTATTGGGTAGAAAACCAGGAAAACCTGGTTATCAAAAAGCAGTTGACTATGTCATAGAGGAATACAAGAAATTAGGTATTACGCCCTCAGGAGAAAATGGAGGCTTTACCCAAAAAGTAATTTTAAGAAATTCAAAACTGATTAAAGAAAAAACCAATCTAACCTTTTTAATGGCCGACGGCTCTAAGAAAAATTTGGTTTTTACAGATGAATACCATTTATCATCCAAAACTTTCAAATGTTAGTTTTAATGCACCATTAGTTTTTGTAGGTTCTGGTCTCGATTCCCCTGAATTCGGCTTTAACGATTATGAGGGAATACAAGTAAAAGGAAAAATTTGTGTGATATTACAAAGAACACCTACCAATGTTTCTGCCAATGTGCAACTACATTTACGAAATTCAGCCTCTTTTCAAGAATACGCTGTTAAACATGGAGCTATTGGTATTTTAAGGTGTAATTATGAAAACAGTACTGCCCTTTTTAAAATTGGTTCTAATTTATTATTACAAGAAGGCACGAATTCATCGATTAATTCTGTAGGTGTGATAACGCCTTCCTCTTCATTCCAAAGTGATAAAATACAGGTGGCAGGAAGTATTACTGTTGATGTTT
>JANNWE010000137.1:0-5858 GCA_031414675.1 Cytophagaceae bacterium | reverse complement strand
TGGAAAAGCAGGTCTGCTTGGTTGAAAATAATATAGAATACCAGTAAGGCCACTTCTGTTAGTTACAGTAAATGTGCTATTAGTACACATGGTAATTTTTGGAAGTGTGCCGTCTCCTTGATATTTCACTCCTTTAAAATCTACTTCAAATCTACCTTTAACTGTTGTGGCAGGCAATCCAGTTGTTGGGCATTGGGCTAAGATTAGAGTATTCTTAAAAACTAAAAATAATAAAATGCTTATTGTTGTAAAAGTAATTTTCATATAGATTTTAAGGTGTTTGTTCACAAATGGGAGATAAAGGTCGTAATAAAAGCTGAATTACAAAATTTTTTATAATAAAACATTTCCAAAAATTTAAATATGGACTATGTTAATAATCAATCAGTTGTTAAAAACAATACGAAACTTTTAATTCAGATGTTGCTAGCTTTAGCTAAATTAAATTAATTAGGCTAATTCTTTTTTTTGTTATTTCTAACGGAGTAGGTAAACGTCAGCAATAAATAACGGCTGAGCGTGTTTGAACGATCTATTTCAAAAAAGTTTTCATCAGAACGTTGTGAAAGATAGATGTTTCTTTTAAAAACATCTTGAATTGAAAACATTAATTCCCCTTTTTCATCTTTTAATATAAGTTGTTTTACGGCAAAGTTTAGAATAGGGATAGGCTTTAAGTTGGTTTTTAGACGAGAGCTTTGATAATAAGTATAATCAAAATCTGATGTAATACTAAATTTTTTGCTGGCTTTCCATCGAAATTCTGTAGCACTTTTTAGAACAGAAAATGTTTGGTTAAATTCTTTATTTACAGAATATTGAACAAAGGATTTTTGGTAATTTGTATTAAAAACAAAATTAATTTTGTCTGTTAAATAGCTTGCTTTTAATTCCCCTCTCCATTGATTTTGAGAGTTTAAATTACTAACTCCATTTATTTGAGTATTTGCTTTAGAAACCAAATACCTTGGATTTATTGAAAACCTCAATCGATTTTTTTGCTTACTAGCAGAAAAAGTATAGTTAATTCCCAAATTTGCATTCCATCTAAACGGAAGATTAACAGGCTGGGTAGTTCTGACAAGAGAGTCGCTCACTTTTTGAGCATATCCAATTGCTTTTTGAGTATAATTAAAATTACCACTAAAACTCATGTTTTTAAAAGTTTTAGGGTTAAAGCTATTATTGTTAAATAGCATTCGATGCACATATTCTGGCTTAAGTTCGGGGTTTCCTAAAAAAATATTTTGAGGATTATTATTAACGGTAATTGGTTGAAGGTCTCTTACTGAAGGTTCATTTACTGCCGTATTATATTCAAAAGTTAAGTTATTATTTTTGGATTTTGAGTTGTTTTTATTTGCATTCTTTCTCATGGAATATCTAAAAGAGGGCAGTACGTTCTGAAAAGACCGTTGAAGCAAATTGTCTGTTCCTCTTTTCAAAACACTCTCAAGTACCGACTTCTGATAAAACAGGCCAAAAACAAAAGTTTTTTCTTTGGTTTCATTATTTATTTTTATTCCTGCCTGTTGAAAATTAAAGGTGTTGTTGTAAGCATTACTTAAATTAATATTTAAAGTAGGAAAACCGTTGGATATGTCCCAAGCTTCAAAGTTTGACTGATTTATATTTTGTTGATAGGAATAATTTCCTTCTAAAGATACAGTTTTTGAAATAGGCTCTGAGTAAGCCAATTGAATCCGCTGATTTATTTGCGAAGTTGTGCGGAAATTAAGTTGATTTATATTTCTTAAAACCATTTGCCCTTTTACTAAGTTTTCGTTTTTTGTGTTTGTAGAATCGTTGTTTTTATCCTTATTTAAATTATAAACAGTATTTAAACTTACCGTTCTGCGAGGCAAACTAAAACGGTGCCGTAAAAAAAGGCTATTATTAAAACTTTGACCTTCCGATTGATTCAATACATTTCTTATAGAGTTATTTTCTGTAAAAAGACCATTTGTGTTTGTATTTATTTTTGAGTTACTATTGGAAGAATTATTTCCTGAAATAGTGTTTAATCCTGTTATAAATTTTAAACTGTTTTTTGGATTAAATTGGTGATTAAGTGTTGCATTCAGCCTGTGGTTAGAGTTATTTCTGTTTTGATAATATTTTTGGTTTGTATTTATTATTTTCCCAGGAATAAAACTCTCTCGAGATAATTCTCGAAATAAATTGGTATGGCTTCCACTGTAAAAATAGCTAGTCTGCAACGAGGATTTTTTGGCATATTGGTTGTTGTAGTTCAAGCCTAGTCCTTCGGAGTTTACTATTCCAGGTTTTTTACCTACTACAATTGGAAGATTTACACTCCCCGAATTGCTAGCCCCACCTCCGTTTCCTCCATTTGATTGTTTATTGAGATTTGAGAAGTTAGAGGCATCTTGAGGAGTAAAGCCCTGTTGATTTAAATTATTCAAGAAACCAATAAGTGAAATTTGTTCACTAGGTCCAAAACGGTTGGTTGAAGTTTTTAAGTTATAATAAGATTCAGATTCTTTAATCGGTGGAAAGCCAGCAACGGAAACAAATCCAAAAGTTCCTTTCTTATGGGTACTTTTTAAAGTTACATTAATTATCATCTCTCTTTCCCCATCATCTATGCCTGAAAACTCAGCCTGTTCAGTCTTTTTTTCTACTATTTGAATCTTGTCTATGGATTCAGCGGGTAAATTTTTGAGTGCCAATTGGGGATCATTTCCAAAAAACTCTTTTCCATCGATATATAATTTTTTAATGACTTTATTTTGAGTTTTTATTCCTCCATTTTCATCTATTTCTAAAGCAGGAATTTTTCTCAGTAGATCTTCGAGATTGTCATTTTGCATAGGTTTTAATACCCCTGCATCAAATTCAAGGGTATCTTTCTTTATTACAATTGGTTCTTTGTTTCCAAGAACAATTATTTCATTTAATGATTTCTCATAGTTTTTTACTGTTATTTCTCCTAAGTCAATTTTGTCTTCCTCTTTAGGGGTTATATTCCAAAACGTTTGGGAATATCCAATCAAAGAAAATTTTAGAATATATGGTTTTTTTTCAACATTCTCAAATTCGAATGAACCATTTTCTAATGCATATTGGCTAAGCACTATCGAAGAGTCGTTGAAATTTAATAGGCTAATCGTAGCGAAAGAAAGGGGCTGCTTTTTTTCGTCTAAAACAAGTCCTTTAATGTTGATTTTTTTCTGAGCTGCAGCTAAAATTGAAGTAAACAAAAAGCTCATCAACAAACCCTTTTTCATTTATTCGGTTTAAATAATTTTACAAAACAATAACTTTTAAATAGTTATAATGTGTCAAAAGTACTAAAATTAAGAAAACATTGATAGCCATTTTCCGTATAATCTTATTGAGTTAAGTTTTTTGAAGTTTGTAAGTACTTATTTTAATTGAAATTGAATTTACGGATTCTACAATTACCTACAAAATGCTAGTTAATCTTGTTTTTAATTCTTTAATTCGTTACAGTATTGTGGAAATAAATTTGAATTATACCTAAAATGAAAACTAAAACGCTCATTTTCTTTTTTCTTTTGTTACCTTATTTAGTCTCTTCTCAGCTTACATTTTATCCAGAACATCCTCAAAAGGAGAAACTGTGAAATTCGTGTATAATCCCAAGGATGGGCCTTTAAAAAATGCATCTTTGGTAAGAGCAGAAGCACTTTATTTTGATTATAAACCAAGTTCTACTAATAAGTCAATACCTTTAGTAATTGAAAAAGATGGTTCCCAATGGAGGGGGCAATTTGTCCTTAAAACAGAAGAAATGGTCGGAATTTTGATTGTTTTTAACGATTCTACTGGCACAATTACTGACAATAACAAACACGGGGGCTATGTAGTTTTTGTGCATGATTCTGAAAAAAAACCAATGAAAGGTTCTTATGTTGGGCAGGCTGGCGTAGTACTATATGCCAGTAGAAATCCAAAATTTAAATTAAAAAGAGATAATGAAGTACAAATAGCACTATATGAAAAAGAATTTAGTTTAAATCCAGAAATTAAATCTGATAAAACCATTATTTATGGTTATTTAAATGCTCTAGCTATTTCAAAAAAGGAAGGTTATAAAACGATAATTGAAAAAGAATTAGATGATAGGATTGCAAAAAATGAGAAAGATAATATTGCTGAATTGACTATTGCTGTGCCTCTATATGAAAAGATTGGTCAATTAGAAAAAGCTGAAAAGTATGCTAAGGTAATAAGGAATAAAGACCCAAATGGAATGTTTGTTCAAACGGAAAGCATGATGAAGATTATAAAACAAGAGGATCCAGGAAAAAAAACAGCTTATTTCGAAGCATTTAAAAAAGATTTTCCTGGCTCATTATTCCTTGAATCTTTAACTACTTCGATGGTAAATGTGTATATAGATTTTTATATTGAAAAAGACGATTTGCCCAAACTTAAAGACCTAGTAATTAAAAAAGAAAAGGAGTCTAAGCCAATTAATGCTGCCTTTTATAATAGCTTAGCATGGAAAATGGCTGAAAAAAACTGGCAACTCAGTACGGCAGAAATGTATTCGGCTAAATCATTAGAAATGGTTTCAAATGAATCTGATTTTAAAAGCCCAAAAGTAAAAAACAATGTAGCAAATACGTATAAAGACTCTTATGGTTTTATTTTAGAAAAGCAAGGACGTATGGAGGAAGCGTATACTGCTTATAAATCGAGAATAGTAGAAGACCTTGGAGATTCTAATCCTGAAGTTAATGAAAGGTTTATTTTAGCAGCACTAAAGACAGGTCATATTGATGAAGTAAAAACCTATGGCGAATTATATGTTAAAGCGGGGAAAGCCACAGAAAAGATAAAGACAACGCTCAAAGATTTGTTCATAAAGGCAAACGGTGCTAATGGTGCCGAAGCATATATTATTGACTTAGAAAAAGATGCGAAAGCTAAATCTAAAGAAAGCACTTTAAAAAAAATGATTTCAGAGATCGCCCCAATTTTTACGCTTAAAGATCTGAGCGGAAATACCATTAGCTTGTCGGATTTAAAAGGAAAAATAGTGATTATAGACTTTTGGGCCACTTGGTGTGGGCCATGCATACAGTCGTTTCCTGGTATGTTAAAAGCCCAAGAAAAATACAGAAACAACCCGAATGTTCAGTTTTTGTTTGTAAATACATGGGAAAAGACAGACGACTTCCTTTTAAAAGTCAAAGAGTTTGTTGTAAAAAAGAAATATGAAAACTTCACAGTTCCGGTAGATGCAGATAATAAAGTAGTAGCTAGCTACAAAGTAGAAGGCATACTCACCAAGTTTATCATTGATCAAAACGGAATGATTCGGTTTAAAAGTGTTGGGTATTATGGGAGCACTGAAGGAGTAGTAGCCGAAGTGTCAAATATGATTGAAGCCGTTATGAATGAGGTAAAGTAAAAGCTTAAAAAACTAGTTATTCAAAATTAAGATAAATTAATATTTGCTGAAACTTAATGACAGTGTAAAAATCCAATAAGAAGTGATAATAAGTGCAAATGTGTGCTTTTTTGAATCAAACTCAATTATCTGTTTTGGAAAAATCAAAGGGATACTATTTATTTCAATTCTAAAATTTCTTGGTTTAGAAGCCAATCATTTTTAAAGGTTGTTTTTAAAATAGTCTTGATTTCTTCCACTCTTTTCTTTAGAGTAACACCTGTAACTCGCATATTTCTTATTTCTTCATATAAACCTTCTAATAGTAGCGTATCTTTGCTTTTTTTCGATTTGGGAGTATGTTCTTTAGGCACTTGACTCACTAAATCAAAAGAAGCATTATCAGCAGGTCCTGCAAATGCTGAAATTATGGAGCTTCCAATGGCTAAATCATAAATGCCCCATTCGGGTT
>JANNWE010000136.1:0-3193 GCA_031414675.1 Cytophagaceae bacterium | reverse complement strand
CTTATGCGAAGTGTGTTAATGATCTTAGTCATATTGCCTTTAGGAATGACCATACTTCCGTTCTCAGATGAATTTGAATTTGATACTAGGGTTGCAGGCACCCTAGTAAACCTTTCTTTGGTACTAAGTTTTGTTATTATTTGGATATTAGTTTTAGGTCTTGATTTGATAAAATTCTAGTCATTGTTTTTGAATTTGATTTTATTTCATAACTTGTAAAATCGTTTGTGTTTTTAAATAAATGTCAATTTTGCACTAATTAATTTATGAAATATACAAAATTAAACCCCATGCAATCATGTTGTATTTTTTAACATGCTTAATTCTATTAAATTTTATTCGTAAAAATTTAAAAACCGAAGAAACACTCCCCACTTTAGATCCATTCATAAAAATGCTTGCTTATTTTGGAATACCTATTTTGTTTGGTATTACTAAATTTTATGGCGAAAAATTTGAAGCAAGCTTTAATTTTTTATGGATTGGCATTCTTGGTTTCATGGTTTACTTGCTTTGGCTTTTAAAAAGCAATAACCTCGCTAACGTCTTACAAAAAGCAATTTTCCCTTTTTTTGCTATAAGTTGTATACATAATCTATTAATGTTTTTGAATTTAGAATTCCTAAGTGAAGTTAAATCGGTAATTGACGTAGTTTTTCTAGGTAGCCTTTTCTGGATGGTAGGCTATGGAGTAAGTGCTCGTAACCAACAAAAAGCACTAAAAAAAGAAGAGGAAAAAAATAAAATTATTCTAAATGAAAACGAGAAACTCGAAGTTCTGGTAAATGAACGAACTTCAGAAATACTTCAACAAAAAGAGGAACTAGAACATGCCCTTGAAGAATTAAAAGCCACTCAAAATCAATTGATTCAATCTGAAAAACTTGCCTCTTTGGGAGAACTAACTGCCGGAATTGCCCACGAGATACAAAATCCTTTGAATTTTGTAAATAATTTTTCAGAACTAAATGTAGAGCTAATTCAAGAACTTCAAGAAATAAAAGCTAAAGCAAATAACACTTCGGTTTTACCAAAAGATGAAGAATTAATAAACGATTTGTTGAAAGACATTTCCCAAAATCTAGAGAAAATTAACCATCATGGAAAACGTGCAAGTAGTATAGTTAAAGGCATGTTGCAACACTCTAGAACTAGTTCTGGCCAAAAAGAACTTACAGATATTAATGAACTTTGCGATGAATATCTTAGATTGAGTTATCACGGTTTAAGAGCCAAGGACAAGAGTTTCAATTCTGATTTTAGCACCAGCTTTGAGGAAAAATTGCCACAGATGGAAATACTTCCCCAAGATTTTGGACGTGTGCTTCTAAATTTAATAAGCAACGCATTCTATGCCGTACAACAAAAAGAAGATGGAATTAAAGATGGTACTATTTCACAGGAAGGCACCTATAGCCCATTGGTAAATATTGCTACTATCTTAGAAAAAAAATGGGTGAAAATAATCGTAAAAGACAACGGAACAGGCATTCCAAAAGACGCTAAATCAAAAATCTTTCAACCGTTTTTTACAACCAAACCCACTGGAAAAGGCACAGGATTGGGCTTAAGTTTGGCTTATGATATAGTTACAAAAGGTCATAATGGAACCTTAGAAGTAGAAAGCAATGAAAAAATTGGGACACAGTTTATTATTAAATTACCCTTACCAAATAAAGCTGAATAAGGCAGCAGTATCGCTTTTATTGACCCACGAAAAAAATAATCAGAAAATGAAAAAAATTGTACTTGTCGTCCTCTTTTTTAGTTTTTTTAATGCAAATGCACAAAATCTAAACACCGACTCAACGGTAGTGCAGAAAATAAAAAAGGTAAAATTTGGTCCCTTATTTAAAAGTGAGGACACTTTAAATTTTACCGTTTTTGCAAACTTAAAACCCCTGTTAAAAGATAGAGGAGAAGACACCAAAAACCATTGGGGTATGGTTAAATATATGAATCATAAAAATGTCATGATGGAAATTCCTATGAAAGTAAAAGTAAGGGGAAATTTCAGACGAATGACCCAAAATTGCACTTTCCCTCCCTTATTGCTAGATTTTGATAAAAAGAAAAAGGGCAATTCGATTTTTAAGAAACAAAATAAATTAAAATTAGTCACGCATTGCTTGAAGAAAGACTATATAATGGAAGAATATTTAGTATATAAAATTTTTAATTTAATTACTGAAAACAGTTTTAAAGCACGAATTGCAAATGTGACCTATGAGGACTCAGCTGGCAAGCAAGCATCCCAAACCCGATTAGCATTTTTGATAGAAGATGACGAAGATTTAGCAAAAAGGATTCACTCCAAACTTATTAAAGAAGCGAAATTACGTCAAAATCAAACCGATACGCTACAAATGGCTACGGTTGCTGTTTTTGAATATTTGATCGGAAATACGGATTGGTCTGTGCCCTTTAAACATAATATAAAATTGTATTTTAAGAAAGGGAAAATGGCTACTCCTATTCCTTATGATTTTGACCATTCTGGTATTGTAAACGCTCATTATGCAAAACCTGCAGAGCAATTAACAGAAATAACTTCCGTTAGAGAGCGGCTGTATAGAGGCTTTAACTATTCACCGGAAGTTTTCCAAACAGTTTTTGAAAGATTTAAAGCAGTAAAACCTCAAATCTATGCGCTTTACAAAGACAATGCAGATTTAGAGCCCAATTACATAAAATCTACATTAAAATATTTAGACGAATTTTATGAAAATATCGATAGCCCAAAAACTGTAAAACGAGTGTTTAATCAGCAAGGCTTAAAAAACATGGAAGCAGGAAATGTACAAATAAAAGGCTATAATTAAGTCTTATAACAATTTAGATAAAACTAATAAATATAATAGAATTACTGAGGGAAAACCATACATAAAAATAGTGTAGGAAATCTTTAAAAGTTTAAATTTTCGCGTCAAAACATGCCCCTGAGCGTACATATTAGTAAGCATTTTCTCAGAAAGTTTACCGTCGTCTTTGATTAATTCTCCCATTTCTTATTTATATTCATATAAGGATAAATAATATGTAAAGACAGACCCAAAAAAGGGTAGTGTTGTTATCGTCTCCTTCAGGGAAATGGCATTCATCATTAAAATTTGTCGGGCTATTTTAAATATATTTATATAAAAAATCGTTATATTGTGATGTTGTGCCGATTGTTGCGTCTTAATGGTTAGAG
>JANNWE010000135.1:0-2888 GCA_031414675.1 Cytophagaceae bacterium | reverse complement strand
CAATTATTGGGGAAACAATCCAAAAAAAAATAATAGCTAAATTAAAATTCTTAAAAAATGAAAATAAAAATATTCCTTTGCTTTTTTTTAATTTTAGGAATTTCGAAAGTATATGCTCAACAAATTTCTAAAGAATACCTTCTCCAACTAACCCGAGAATGGAAAGGGGAACGTTTTGCCGATGGGAGACCAAAAGTATCGGATGCACTATTGACAAGACTAAAGAAAGCAACACTCGAAGAGGCTTGGGCAGTTCTTAGAAATAAAAACTACAAGTTTCAATACGAAGGAAATTGGCAGCTGATTAATCCTGACTCTGTTTTAGTTGGTAGAGCAGTAACTGCAATTTTTACCCCTGGAAGGCCGGATATCCAAACCGCCATTGACGACAAAGGACATCAAAATGAAGGAAGAGTAAAATCTCAAAATTCCTGGCCCATTGATTTACTTGTAAAAGGCGATGTATATGTTGTAGACCAATTTGGAGCATATGCTGACGGCCCAACAATTGGTGATAATTTGGGTAATTCTATTTATGCCAAAACTGGTAATGGTATTGTCTATGATGGAGCTGTTCGTGACATTAACGGTCTAAAAGAAATTGGTGGATTTACTTCCTTTTTTAGATCTTATCATCCATCCCATCATTTAAATAACGCCAGCAACGCATTAAATACCACTTTGGTAGGGATTAATCAACCCACCAGAATAGGTGCTGCAACAGTTATGCCGGGAGATATTGTTTTTGGTCGTGATGGTGGAGTATTATTTATTCCTCCTCATCTAGTTGAAGAGTGCGTCAAAGTCTCTGAAATTGTTAGGCTTAGAGATATGTTTGGACACATGCGTTTACGAGAACAAAAATATACTCCTGGACAAATTGATTCTCGTTGGTCAGAAGATATAGAAAAAGATTTTTCTAAATGGCTAAATGACAATAAGGCAAAACTACCGGTTCCGATGGAACAAATACAGGAGATGTTGAAAGGAAGGACTTGGTAAATCCTTTTACGATTAATATTTACTGTTTTCATCCTGTCTATGACAAGTTTAGACAGTTTATTTTAGATTCATTATGCTCCTTAAATTTAAAACAATAAAAATATTTAGGACAAATACCTAAATTAATTGATTAGAATATGTTTCAAAATGGCTTTTTGATTTTTAAAATAAAACTACCAATCAATATAAAAATAAAAGGCATTAAATTAAAAAATCATGAAGAATTCTAGAAGAAATTTTCTTTCCAAAGCCGCTATTTCATCAGCATTTGCTGTTTCCCCCCTATTAACCTTTGGAAGGGAATATCAAAAAAAAATAGATATCGCTCCAAAAAACTCAGCTCCTTCAGATTTAAAAATTACGGATATTAAATGCGGATTTATTAGAAATGGGCACAGCCTTTTTGTAAAGATCTTCACAAATCAAGATATAGTTGGTCATGGGGAAGGAGTTGATGCCACTCCAGGCACATACCATTTGGTAAAAATGTTTGCTCAACGTCTTAAAGGCAAAAGTCCATTGAACGTACACCGTCTTTTTGAAGATATTAGAAGATCAGGTTTTTTTGAAGGAGCTCAATCTGGTATGTTTATAGCCGTATTAAGTGCGGTAGAAACCGCTCTATGGGATCTTGCTGGCAAATCATTGGGGGTGCCTGTTTATCAACTTTTAGGAGGCAAGTTTCGTGACCAAGTACGACTTTATATGGACACAGCATTATACCAAAGTAGCTTACCTAAACCTTCTGATTTTGGTGATGCAGCCAAAGAAGCCGTTAAACTTGGATTTAATGCAGTAAAATTTGATTTAGATCAAGCCAATGACCCCAACAAATATGACAAATATAACTGGACAGCAAGCACTGCAGAAATACAAAGAATGTACGACCAAATGGCTGCTGCTCGCGAGGCAGTTGGCCCTAATATAGATATCTGTGCTGATATGCATGGAAGATATGATGCCCCAACAGGAGAGCGAGTGGCAAAAATTTTAGAACCCATCAACTTAATGTGGCTCGAAGAACCCATTTCGGCAGAAAATCCTGATGCTTATAAAAAGATTGCAGATCAAACTTCCACCCCTATTTGTGCTGGAGAAAATCATTATTTGGCACATGGGTTTAGGCCACTACTCGAAAAAGGAGCAGTAGATATAATAATGCCTGACCTACAAAAAACAGGGGGATTGGGCGAAGGCCAACGGATAGCAAATTTAGCGAATCTCTATTATGTGCCATTTGCTCCTCATATGGTTGCATCCTACTTAGGTGCAATGGCCTCAGCTCATGTGTGTGCATCTGTACCCAATTTTATGATTCTAGAATGGCAAATTTATTTCCACAAAGATAAAATGTTTTCAGAAATTGTAAATTTTGACGTATCAATGGTAAAAGACGGCAAAATTACAGTTTCAGATAAACCAGGAATTGGTGTTGAAATAAATCAAGAAGCCATGCGAAAATATGCAACTCCTGGAGTTCCGTTTTTTGAATAGGAGGATAATTTTCAAAAAAATATTAGAAAAAACAGTCTAATTGTTAAAAAAGGAGGCTAATAAAGTATGATAAGTCTCCTTTTTTTATGAACATTAATGTCTATTTAACATTTTTATAAAATAATAATCTAAAATAATAATTGATATTACTTTTAAAAAATACAAAATCGAACTAAATAAAATAAAATTTTAATTCTGAATGTAAAACTTAACTTACATCTTTTGAACTATTTCTCCAAGTCATTATTCCTGCAATGAAGGCGGGAACAGCAAAAACAAGAAAATTTGTACCAATAGTCAAACCCATCCCAATTAAAACACCTCCTAATTTGGGCCCTACTATGCCCCCAATTCTTCCGGCCCCCATTGCCCAGCCAATACCAGTTGTTTTA
>JANNWE010000134.1:0-4344 GCA_031414675.1 Cytophagaceae bacterium | reverse complement strand
GTCTGATATAAAGGCTAATATCAAATTAGAAGATTTTAAAATTTTTTAGTATAAATAGATTTATATTTTAATGCTTTGAAGTTTAAATGATAAACAACGTTAACTTAGAAAGTAGCATTAGAATAATCACACGATTCAATCGTGCGGCAGCGGGGCTTAAGTTTGTCCGAGAAAATTAAACCATTTTTGATCAGAATTCTCCAACAGAATATTTGCAAATTTAGTTTTATGAGGTTATTGATGTTATTTACATTATTTTTTTTCTCATGTGCCAAAGACAACACGATAGAACAGCCTACTCCAACTGCTTATAGAATAACAAAGTCTGTTACCTTTAATAATATTAATGTTGATGTTGTAATTGATAAACCTGCATTAAATGAAGTTGATGTCTTGTTGGTATTCCACGGCACTGTTATGTATGATAGTAACATTATGACTGCTGCCAATACTACACTTGACAAATTCAAGAGTATTTTAGATAGAAATGATATGATGATAGTAAGTGTAGCATATCCTCAAGAAAATGTATTATTAGGCGACAATATTGTTCAAGGTGAAGCCGCCTAATTATGGTTGAAAAATAAAGCAAGTCAAGAATTAGGGATAACTGTAAAGAAAGTATTCTTAGGCGGACACTCTCAAGGAGGCTATATGGTAACAAGACTTAATACAATGCATCAAACAAATGGCGTTATTGCGAATGCACCAGGACCATTAAATCTTGTTTATAGATGTCAATTAGAGGAAAATGGGCAAGTTCAATCAGGTGCTGTCTGTACCAAACTTAAAAATGTGTATGGCACGACAATAAGTAAGCCCAATGCCTACTTTCAAAGGTCATTACTTAATTTTACCAATGGATTCAAGTCTGACATTTTATTTGTTCAAGGACTTAATGACACTCCTATTCAAATGTACTCGTGGCCAACTTTTAAACAAGATGTACTAAGTTGTACAAGTTGTCAGAACAGACAGTTTGTTGAAATCACTGGTGGTGAACACGGCTCTCTATTCGAAAGTCCGACTGCCAAGAAAGAATTTAATAACTTAATAAATAGCCACTAATGATAAAACCTACCGCTAACTCGAGTTTTGAATTAGGAGGCGGATAGTGCGAATAGAAATATTTGAGCATTTGATAAATTTTGGTGCCCGTAGACAGTTAACCGTTTCAAAAACCACCCACTAAAAGACCTAAACCATTGCGTCACCCTATTGAATATCCTACACATATACAAACATCCATGACTTTGCCGAACGACCCCACGCCATTTTTAGCAATAAAAATACCAACGCACCTACCACCCACCCCGAATGACTTAATTTTATTTTAAAAAATAATTTCAGTTTCTGTAATAATCGGGACTCTTGTGCCACTTATATAGAAAAAAAAATATTATGAAACAGGAACTATCTGCAGGAACTACCCCAAAATTTTCCCCGCTTAACCGATTCGCGTACGTCGTTTACATGGTACTCGTTATCTACCTTTTTATAAAAGGCGATTATGAGTGGGCATTTTCCAACATGGGAATTGCACTCATTTTCGACCCGTTCGACCCCTCTGTAAAATGGCAACAAAGACCCGTGTATCAAAAAGGTTGGCTGCTAATTCATTTGGCCCTCACTTTTGCAGGGTTGTTTTATACCATCTTTTTAAAGCATTAAGCAATCATTTCAAAAATGAAAAAAATGAAAAAATTTTTTTTACTGGCAGTCCTATGCCTGTTATGGTCATCAGTTATAGTAGCTCAACAAAACAACACCGCCAATGCATTACTATGGAAAGTAACCGGTAACGGATTAAAGAAACCATCTTATATTTTTGGTACCTATCACTTCCTTTCTAGTGGATTTGTAGATACACTGCAAGCGGTTAAAAATGCCTATGCTGCAAGCGACGCCGTTGTGGGGGAATTGAAGATAGATAGCAGTATACAAGCTCCCATGATGGAAGCCTCGATGCTAAAAGGCTCAACTTTGCAAAAAGAATTACCTGATACACTTTACACAATAGCAAGTAAATGGTTTAAAGAAGAGGCAAGGTTTGATATTGCACAACTAAACCAGTTTAGTCCTTTTGCTGTTATGTCTTTTGCAATGGCCATCACCCAGCAAAAATATTTTCCAAACCAACCGGGAGAGGTACAACTGGATACTTATTTCCAGCAAGCAGCAAAAAAGGATGGGAAAAAGGTACTGGGCTTAGAAACTATACAGATGCAGATTAAAGCCATTTTTGGACAGATGACTCTGCAAAGGCAAGTTACTCTTTTAAGCGAATTGTTTAAAGAAAAGGACGGACTGAAACAAATGATCAGCATTATGAATACTGCCTATACTACTGAAAACCTAGGTGAGCTGCAACAATTGATGTATGGTAGCAGCTACAGGCCCGAAGAAATGAAGGCATTACTGGATGACCGCAATAATTACTGGATGCAGCAACTTCCAAGGCTGATGGATGAACAATCTTTGTTTGTGGCTGTAGGAGCATTACATTTGGTGGGTAAAAGTGGTTTGGTAAATCAATTAAAAAATATAGGTTATACAGTAACGCCGGTCAATATAAAAAAATAGTGAGCGAAAAAGAATTTTTATCACAGCTTAAAGAGCACCAGAATATTATTTATAAGCTGGTGCATCTTTATGCGAACACTGAAGAAGACAAAAAGGACCTATACCAGGAGATAGTATTACAAGCATGGAAAACATATGGAGCTTTTAGAGGCGAAGCTAAGATCAGCACCTGGCTATATCGCCTTTGTTTAAACACAATCTTCACTATTCAGCGTAAAACAAACAGGATCGAATATACCGACACAGCAAAATTTGAAGAAACATATATTACTACATCTGGCAATGATGAAGTTGACAGATTGTACAAGGCTATACGTACTTTTCCTGAAACAGAGAGGGCAATTATTTCGCTTCATTTAGACGGGTACGATAATAAAGAAGTAGGTGCGATTATAGGTATTACTGCAAACCTAGTAGCAGTAAAACTTCATAGGATAAAACAGCAGTTAGCAACGCTATTAAAAAATATATAATGGATATTGAAAATGTATGGCAACGTAGTGGGGGCAGTGATGATACATTGAATAAAATGTTTCAGCAAAAAGATTTTAGTAACTTTCACTCTAATTTGCCTTTAAAAAAATTAAAGAATAATCTCTTAATGGGTTTAATAGTGGCTGTTTTTATTACTGCCCTTTATATGGTATTATTTTACTTTATAGAGATCTGGCAGGTTCATGTGGCGCTAGTTATAGCAATACTCTTCAATATTTTGGTATGGTTTGATACCTGGAAATTGTATACGAACATCAACGTAAACGTTTCCTCAACAAACTCGTTAAAAGATGAGTTGCAAAAAAACTATTTAGGCTTTCAAAAGTGGTGGCATATACAGGAAAGATTAGGCTTATTTGTTTATCCAATAGCGGCAACCGGTGGTTTCATACTTGGTGGTGTTGAAGGTTCGGGCAAATCGGTAGAAGCATTTTTGTACAACCCAAAAATGTTGCTTGTGCTGGGCGTTACTCTTTTAATTTTAGTTCCTTTATGCTATTATGGGGCAAGGTGGATGTTCAACTATGCTTATGGCAAACATTTAAAAAAATTGAAGAAATTGATAGATGAATTGTCCAATTAGAATAGAGACCTCATCATATTATCTTTTCTACATTGCAAAATAACTTATATAAAAGTCGACAATGAACCAAGTAATTAGCTTACATGCTGTAAAATTTAACCAATACCTAATGGCAACATTCAAAAAAGTAAGCTGAACTTATTGAAGTAAGGACAACACTTGTTGACATGGAGGTGGCTTGGGCACCAGCTTTTATAGGTACAGAGTTATAATGTAAGTCTCTTAAAAAGGGCAAACAGAAGGGCGAACGTTCTGAAGCTATTAATTCATATTGATTTTAAAAGTTTATCCAACTGATTTTTAAGACCTTAACGCTTTCGTTTGGCTCGAACAGCACATTTGCAATATGGCGGGGCGAAGAATATATACTCAACTTTTATTTGCTAACGAGCTTCAGTTCCAGCCGACAAATAACAACAAGCAATAGAATTTACAATGACCTTTTTTAACTTTATTCAGCAGCAATTACGGGCTGAAGTTTTTCAAACTACGTCACATAGCCAAGAAGTAGCCGTTTTTGCAAATTCCGTATTTACTTACCCTATCATAACATTCTAACCTGTTTCAGCCGCATGATAAATAGCATCTATTACTTTCATAAATTTACATCCTTCTATTCCAGATATATGGTATGTCATATCATGTTTTTCAAGCAGGACTATTGATATAGCGTCAATTTGTGT
>JANNWE010000133.1:0-13972 GCA_031414675.1 Cytophagaceae bacterium | reverse complement strand
CATTTCCAATATTTCAGAAATAGCTTTTTATTTGCTGATAGAATTCATCGCTTTCCTACCTACACTTTCGATTTTTTTTTGTTTTGATAATTCTATCTTTAAATTTCCAATTATCTATTTATACGCAATATCAATAAAAGCATTGTGAAATTCAAGGGTATCCTTTTTAATATCCTAAAATTCCTATTGCATTTTTTTTACTTGCGGCAATAGTATTAAATCCTTCAGGAGAGAAAGCCTTTCCCAGTTAATTTGTCCAGAATTTTGTGATATTTTCATGAAGTTGCTTCTCCATTTTTCAATATCCTAATTTTTAAATTGCAAAAAAAACTTCTATTACTAGAAGTGCCAAAATCAAATAAGGAAAGTGATTCAAAACGAGGCAGTTACTGAAATCTTAAAATCCTGTTTGGGTAAATAAACAAATAATTCTTGAACAACAATAGTACTCAATTGGGGCATCCAGCTATACTTGCCGTAAAAGTAGCATTTGTATCCACCTTGAAATTAGGTAAAAGTAATATATGCTTTTCAGCAGCAAATACAACCTTAGTATTTAGATTAGCAATACTATTGGAGGCTGAAATAGTTTGGGTATTAAATGTTCTGGATCCTGATTTAATATTTAAAAGCCCAATATCATCTTGCGGTAATGATATAGCTCCCGAAGGACAATTATAAATTTTAAAAGGATATGAACATGTGACACCATTATAAGTTCCTTTAAAAATGTAATTGCCAGGTAAAGTGGGTAAGAGTTTGGAAAAACCTACAGTTAATGGTGAAGTATTCGAATTGCTGGTATACGTCCATGATACAAAAGTGGAACCATCGGGGTTTTCAATACGTAAATCAAGCACCAGCCCAGAAATTTGATCTCTCAAAAAAGCATAAAATTTGGCATATCCAGCACCCAAACCTATGCCTTGAAAGGGTATTTGATACAGCCTACTTTCATTTGACGTTTCTGTTGTTGGACATCCTGGAAAAACAAGATCCGTGGCATTTACGGATACTTTTACTACGGAAGTCTCTTTATAGGATTTTTGAGCAGCCCACCAAGAGGCATTATTGGAGGTACAACTATGGGTATAAGGGTCTATTTTTGAGGCTGCAGTATTTCCAGTTCTAACTTCAAAATGTAAATGCGGGCCAGAAGCACTTCCAGAGCTACCCACAACGCCTAAATATTCGCCCGCCACCACGGTTTGATTTACAGCTTTGGAGGTTAAAGAGTTCTTTTTCATGTGCCAATACAAGGCATAAGAACCATCGCTGTGTTGAATGATAATATAATTGGCTGTTAAATTATTAGAAGTACAATTCCGATCAAATTCGCCGTCATGTCGGTTCACAATAGTACCGGCAGCCGCAGCCACTACCTCCACCAAGTTATTGTCCATTTTGTAAAAATTGTAAGGCCATGTGGCTATATCTGTTCCATTGTGACCATCATAGGTATTGGTTCCACAATTAAAATCTTTAATAACTCCTAAGTTTGGGTCATTGTCTACATAGGCTGATATTCGGTAATAGCTGCAATCTGTCAAATCTGGAGATGGCCGTAAAGGCCAAGAGAGCGAAACGGCATTTACCTTAGCCTTATTGGGCTGATTAATTTTATATTTTTTAATATTTTCAATACATTCTTTTTCAATAATTTCATATTGCTGTGGGGTGATGCATGGATTTTGAGCATTGTTTTCCCTATTTTGATAAGACACTATTTGTGCCTTAGAAATTACAACTCCTGTGATCCAAAAGAAGAAAAAAAAATAACAAGATAAAGAATTTAGAAAAAATTTCATTCTGAATTTCGAATTGATTTTTAATACATATTTCATCTTTCAATTAAGGCTTATTCACTTAGCAATCTAGAATTATTGCTTTAATAAGGTAAATGTATACATATTATTAATTTTTTGAAATTTATGGTAAAAGTTATTTAAAGTTGAACAGAAAAAAATATCAGAAAAAAATATATTTTTATCCTCTGATTTAATGCAAAAAAAAGAAAATTTGGTTAAAAGATATGAAAACAAATAACTCTCAAAATCAAAACTATTAGTTTGATTTTGAGAGTACATTCCAATATAAATATGCTATGAATTTACCTAATTTCTATTCGTACAACCTTCTATTTTTCCAGTAAATATTGCACCATTTTTGATTTCGAAGCCCGGCTTTAGTTCAATTGAATTGCCAGCTTTGTATTCAATATTTGCACCACCATTTATTAGGGATTGGGATGTGATTTTTAAAGCTTGAAAAGAGACAACTGAAGATTCGCTTGCCGTTCTCACAATCAAATCAATACATTCCCCCACATTCAATCTTTGAAAACAGAAACTGGTTTGCCCATCACTGTAACCTGTACAGTTCATAGCAAAAACATTCAAACAGTATTTGCCTGTCCAGTCGGCATCTCTCAAAACGGCCGTCAAAACCCCACCAATAGTACTGGTAATGGTTATTGGAGAAATATCAATTTCAATTGGGCTGTTTGCATTACCTAAAATGGAATTGTTTTTATAGGTGATTCCAGCTTTTACAAGAAATGTTTTCTTCATAATGGCTGAGTAGTAACGGATATCTACAGGTGATTCCGTAGCTGTGGTTACTCCACCGATGGTACTGTAAAACAGTTTATTGGTATTGTTAAAACTTCCACAACCCAGCACCGCTCCATTAGTGGGATTAAGAAATGTAATCACATCATTTGTAGAAACGAAAGAACTCAACTCATTGTATTTTATTTTTACAACTGCCGACATATTGCCTTCAAAAGAACCAGGTGTACAAGTAGGAGCTGCTTCATTTGCTTGTGGCAAAATAGAATTGAAGGCATATGTGGTACAGTTTTCACTAGCTTCTACTATGCTACTTGGAATAGAAACGCTTGGAAAAGTAGTACTTGGTTTCCAAATAGCAGTATCTATAATTCTTATTGTAACAGCTGCCAATGGGCTTGAAATTACCTCAAAAACAACTGGATCTGTTACTAATCCCTTAATGCTTTCCGCTTGAAATGGAAAAGTTTTATTGAGTTCAAACTCTTTGCCTCGATCCGCTTTGTAAAGTTTAAAACTGATATTTTTCTGCTCATCAAAATAGATAGTTTGAAAGAAAAGCTTCGATTTTTTATCTACAATTGATTTGTTTTTTCCTACCAGCTTTCCATCTATATAAGCTCTTAATTCATCGTCTTGAGCGATTTCCATTCCTTTTATTTCTCCAATCAAATTCATGGTGGCACTGTATTGTGTAAAATCAAACGTCATTTCTGGCTCTTGAGAGGCCTGTACTTTAAGCAATGATTGAATATTCTTGCTCTCTCCAGAAGCTATTTCTTCTGAGCCATTTGCAGCAAATGTATTTGTACTTGGATAAACAAGCGTTCCAGCATTTGAGATTTTTAGCAAATACCCTTTTAATGGTTCTAAGAAATTCAGATTGCCTATCCAACCTACTCCAGCTACGAATTGTGCAAACAAAGTTTGACTTTTAATAATATCGCCATTTAGCGGGGTAAGTCCAGCCAAAGCTTGCGATACCGTCATGCCTGTAGAAGGCACATATCCGAGCCAATTCCATCCATTTTTTATGTTAATTGATTGTGAGGCCACTGAATATGGCGAACCTTTCATACAAACCGTGTCTCTACCCGTTACATACAGCATATAGCGTTTAGTTGGAAAGATTTCCGGACTTAAACCGTCCCATGTGTTGCTACTGCTCAAATATTGAGCAAAATTATTGTCAGTTTTTATATAGGCTCCGGTTTTCAATTTTAGTGAAGAGAGATTTTTGGTTATCGTATTATTTCCAAGTCCAAGATCAAGATTAAACGAAACCCAATTGAATCCTCTATTTAGCGGAATACATTTATTTACCAGATTAAGTACCGAAATAGATTGAGGTTCCAATGGGCTACCTACCAGCTGCCCTTCCTCATACGTTATTTGCTCCAAAACTTCTACGTATTGATTACATTTATCTCCGTCCCAAATATTGAATTCTATGGATTTGCCTACGTCTGAGGGGTTGGCATAGATAGTTAAGAAAGTAAGCCAACGCTGTTTATCTGCTGGAATGTTTCTATAATAGGCTACTTGTCCTATCCCTCTGATTTGACCATCAATTTTTGCTACGATAATATCCGAAGGGTCAGTTGAAGTTATTCCAAAGATGTTTAGGTCAATAACCATGTTCATAGTACCCTCGTATTGAGCAGGATTGTCCACAACAAAAGTGGGTGCCGCACAGCGTACACGATAATCAATACCCAGCGGTTCAGAGCCTTTAGAGCCCACCAATTTAGGTGTTGCCGAATAGTCGCCAATCAATAAATCGGTTTGAAAAGTAAAGGTAACATCGGCACTTTGCCCTGGATTTAGCGTGCCAGTGGCAGGAGAAATGGTGAGCCAAAAAGGAATATTTTCCATTCTGAAACTGGTAATGCTACCTCCTCTATTTCTAATCTGACGTTTTATTGAAAACGGTTTAAGCACAGTATTTACTTCAATAATATCAGTACCTACCCACTCTAAATCATTTTGATTGACGGCAAACTCCCATTTGATGGATTTTGGAATCATGTTTCCTGCTTTATCACGCAAGGCTGCCCTTTGATAATCTGGATTTGACTCAATTTTGGCATCATCATAATCTTTGCCACTGATAAGGACTCTAAAAGTTCTGTTCTCAAAATCTTTAGGATTGATGGTAGGCACAATTACGATTTTATTGCCTACACAGCTGAAAGTGGCTGCTACAAGTGCGTCTGTTGTCGCATCGTAGAGCCCAATGGTATTATTACCAAGCACATCTGCTGCTACGAGTTTATCACAATTGATATCCTCATTGAAAGTGATGGATATTTCATCACCTGGATCCCAGATGCCATCAGCAGGTTGTGGCACACCCACTAATTCGGGGGGATTCCTTTCAACTTTTCCCTTAATTACTGTTGAAATACCGGGTGCTAAAGAGGTGTTTACACACTGCGTAACAGCTCTGATTTCATAGCCTCCATCTTTCAATAATGCGGTATTCCATTCTTTTATGGTAAATACATCACCAAGATCTGCTTTTGCAGTTTCTGAGATATTAATCCAAGATCCATCTCCACCAATCGGACGATATTGCAAGCGAATAAGTTCTAGACTAGCGTCGTTTTTCAGGTATTCGTTTAAAGTAACATTTAACAAGTTGTTGCTGCCAGGAGTTACCACAAAATCCTGAAGGGGAAAACTGATATCAACTGGGCTACATGGCTCTATAAAACTGACATTGAATGCTAAGTTTTTTGTGAATAATGAATCATTCTTTTCGCAAGCATTTTTCAAGGCAATGGTTATTCCCTCATAATTATAGGCGAATGGACCTATATAAATATTCAACAGTACTTTTACTGTTTCGCCGTATGGAATAGTGTATTTAATAGGTGTGGCGATAATATTTTGGCCATCGATTTCCACCTCTGCACCGTCAGGATTTGTTCCTGTTACCAAGGAGATTTCATATTCGATTTCTTCTTTTGTTGGGCTTAAGTTACCCAATTGTAACTCAAAAACCGCCGATGTGTTTTCCGGTACATTCGTTGCTACTGTACCGTCTACCGAGATTAATGAAGGTTGTGAACGATGTCTGGTTTTAGGCTCCCAAGGGCAGCTTGAAGTACCTGCAACTAACTCAAAAACAGGCGTTTGATATACTTTATCTTCTTTTACATTTACGGTAAATTTATCACCCAAATCATCATCAGCCAAACTGTAGGAAACGGTTCTAGTTGTTGTATTTGTATTACCTATTGTTTGGGTTTTTGACCCAGCCAGTTCTACGGAAAGTGTTACTAAAACACCTACATCAAACACCTCAAACCCAATGGTTTCATTCATCGCTAATGTCCAGTTTATTTCACTGCTTATCGTGTTTGAAACCGTCCTTTCTATTGTTATTTCATCATCTACCTGTGCTAAGGCATCAAATGAAAGATTTTCTTTCAATACCGCGTTTTTCTTCAATGTATGGTTATAAGTTACCATATCTTTCCATTTTTGTGCGTCTGCTGTCTTGCCTAATGATAGTAGTGTAGGAATTACATCTTTCTCAATTTGGTATTCTGAATAGGCAAAAAAAGTTTGGAAACCGTCAGGGAACATCCGTACATTATTTCCTAATTTGAAACTACAAGTGACTGCATCATAGGTTAATTCACGAGTGCCTCCTACTTTGAAATTTATAGCAGAACCCACATACAAATCAGCATCTTCCCCAATTACATCGCTTCCTCCTGATGTAGTATAGGATCGCATAATGGTAGTACAAGTTTCAATAGTATTTTCGGTAGAATTAACCGCCCCAAAAGTTCCTCCGATATTCACATTGGCTACTTGTTCGGCTTCGTTGATTACTCCACCGAAGGGTGTGCCTACATAAGTGGTTACTTTTGCCCCTAAATCAACCTCTACCGATGCTCCATCGGTGGCAGAAATCATAGAGGCTTTTGACATTGAATTACATAGTGTTGTTCCTGCCGCAATCGTGGCAGTACTTGCATCCCCAGGTGGATCACGCAAAATATACATCGGAACTTGTGGTGTAGTGGTGGTAAAGGTATTAGGTAAGGAAACCTCTCCTAATACCACCACTCTTGCCAAAGCTGGGGTGCTATTGGTACCATTTACATTTGCCGTTACACTTAATGTTTTTTCATACGGTGACACCAAATTGGGCAAGCCCGCAGGATACGATAATACATAATGTAGGCTATCGGAGCTAACGGTATATATAGATTTGTCGGCAATGGCATTATCAATAACTAAGTCAAAATTATTGAGATAACATCTTTCAACCGTTGGACCTATATATTCTTCATATACTTGCACATCGGTTTTATAAAGTTTATAACTATTTTTATTGGTTGTTTGGTTAATATATGCCACAGGAGTACCACCTACACAAGCAGTAGTTACAAAAGGTTGCAGTTCTACTTGTGGGGTAGAAATATAAATAAAATCAACAACAGCTGATGCATTATCCCGCAAATCAATTTCTTTGCCGCCAGCAATCTGAAAGTAATCATAAATCACAGGATTTGAATGCTCAACTACACTCACTCGAAAAGCCCTTGCGGGTAGATTAGCAAAAGTATAATTGCCAGCAGCATTTTTTATAGTATCAGTTTTTTCCCAACAGCCATCTAGTGTTGCAATTTTCACTACCACTATAGCACCATCAGTAATGATTGATTTTTTACAAAGTCCACCTGCCACCTGCCCACTTACTGTTCTAAGGGTTTTATCCAAAAAGACAATTCCTGCTTTAGGGGCTTGTAGCCTTCTGTATTCAATTCTCTCTGGTGAAAATGTATGGTCTTTGTAAACAGGTTTGAGTACAACATTAGCCCCTGGCTCAAAATCTGCCGACCATTTGCCTTTAACATCGGTCTTAATTGGCGGAAAGTTTGATTGACCATTGACTAATATTTCAATTTGGTCTGCAAAACAAAAAGTATTTATGAATCGGACCGTACCTGAAATATTGACGGTCGAAACATCTCTAAAATCAATATTACCGATAGCGGTATTACTGTTGTTAAGATTTACAACCCGTACATTCGGTTGAAACTCATGCGGTACAGTTACTTTCCGTCTAACATTATTGCTCCAAGTGGCATTCTTAATAGTTCCTATACGCGGTTGACCAATATCGGAACTGGCTGCATAATAGTCATATACTTTGGTGTCAGTGCCCTCATTGAAATCAAAATAGGAATAGAGATTTGCCCTCGTAGAATCATCAGGAATGCCAACAGTGCTGTGCAATTGTATTTCGGGCAACGAAAGCTGCTTTTTGAAAATGGCAATTTCGTCTATTAATCCTGTGTAAAAATTGCCAGTAATGGTCGTGTCATTAGTGGCTACAACCCAAGGCTTACCGTTTTGCCAAAAAGGTGTTCCGGCAAAAGTAATGTCAGTCTTAAAGGTATCATCTATATAAACCTTTGCCGTACCGAAGGTTTTATTCATCACGACCGAAACCAAATAATATTTAGCCTGAATAGATCCTAAATTGGTAGTAGTTCCATTCAAATTAATAAACAATTCTCCATTCAAAAGATACAATTCAAACAAGTTTTGTTTTGATAAAATGCTTTGGCGAGATTTTAAATCAAAAGGATGAAAAAGCACTTCTATGGTAGCATCATCGGGAATATTAAAATCGGTAAGATTGCCATAGGCCTTATCGGCAGCAGTAAACTCCAGTGCGGTGTTATACTCAAAGTTTTTCATTGGCGTAGCTCTGAAACTCTCCGTGCCGCTATAATTTATCCCATCTATGAGATAATATCCTGTAACATCTGAAATGCCCGCATTATAAACATCGGGCTTATCTGCCGAGAATGACACCCCGCCATACATATTGGCAGTGGCTTGCGAATTGGAATTGTCAAAGGTCTTTGTGCCTAAGCCCTCGTCCATTTTCCAATAGCCTTTTAGTCCTTTTTCATTTTTAGAAATCGAACGATTTTTGGTGGCATTTATTTCTGTTTGGGTCAATTGGCGGTCGTAAATCCTGATATCGTCAATTAATCCTTTTAAATAGGCATCGTTTATTTTACTCCCAATGGTCATTCTTTGCTTGCTTTCCATTACCATTGTGCATGGTTTAGTACCCACAAAAATACCATCTACCAATACCGTCATGGTGGCACCATTGTACATCATCGTGATTTGGTGCCATTTTTCATCGTTGCCCAACAAGTTAGCGTTATTGACAGGAATTTTGTATTGGAGGGTATCACTACCCGTTCCGTTGCCGATATGAAAAATATAGCCTTTGCCTTCTGAGGCTGGAAGCGTGGTAATCCAAAAGTTTTTATTGAGCGTGCTACCTAAATCTATGATACCCGCTTGGTCATTGGTATTTGTTCCAAATTTTACATAAGCCGAAACCGTAAATACTGAGGTAAGGAAATTGGGATTAGAAGAAACGCAAAGCTGCCCATCAATACCATTAAATAACATGGCATTGCCCGTAATCGGGGTCAAACGTACTTCCACATCTGGCACAGGGTTTCCAGAGTTGGTCTCTATTTTGCCTGAAACTACGCCATTGGGATATACAAAACCCACGTATTTATTGGTAGAACCCACGCCAAATGCGTTTTTGGCGGCAACACTATATTGGTAAAATACGCCCGCCTGCACAAACCTATCTACGTATTGGGTGACATCTTCATCCAAGTTTTCAAGAAAAGCTCCGTCACGATACAAAACAAAACCTGTTGGACGTGGGCTTAAAGGGTTTATCTCCCAGCTTAGTCTGATTTGGTCTTTATAATCGCCTTGTGAGGCAATGAGCGTAGGCGGGGCTGGGGGTAATTGCCACGGCGACCAAACACCCATGCCCATTTTAAATTTGCCGTTGATCATGTTTTGAGGCGTAACAAATGGCTGTGCCGCTGTCTGGTCTGCCGAATAGCTACTATTAAAGGCATTGTAGGTAGTACCGTACAAAAGATTTACAGTAGCATACGTTTTTTTGCCGCATAGGGTATCGGTTTGAGCGATTACAGCCCACTGAATGAGGAATAGGAACAGTACACCCAATCCTTTTAATACATATTTTTTCATGATGAAAATATTTAAAAGATGGGTACTTATTTTCCTGTTGATACGCTTTGCCCTACTTGGAACAATGCCTCAATTTTGGTTAGGCGACTTTCATAGTTTTTATTTTCTGATTTTAGTTTGGCATTTTCGGCCTTCAGTAGTTCTATTTGTTTGCTAAGTTCTTGGCTAGCAGATACATTAAGCATAGATAGGGCATCATAATCTACAGTCAATAAATCATCAATATGTTTGCCATACACAAATATTTTATCCTCAATGACTTCTGCAACAGAAAACGTTGTGGCGTCTAATACTTCCACTTTTAGCTGTTTTTCTCCAGTATTTTCTAAAATGAGTTTTACTAAATCTCCAGTTTTAAAATCGTGTGGCAATGAGGTAGTAATAAGGGTAGCTTTACCTGCTATGTTAGTTTCCTTAGCTACTGCAAAAACATTTGGAATAATTCCTTTACTCGTATTTATAGCCATTGGATAGAACTCTCGAACTTGCTGGGCTATCACTTTCTTTTGAAAACCAGTACCGTTTGATATTTGGTCTTTGTATTTATAATCTGTAATTTCAATTTTATTTAAGGTAATAAGGTCCTCGGCACTTTTACTTATGCCAAGGATACTTTTTATGCGTTTGTCTGATGTAGTAATAAAAACCCCTCCATTAGCCCAAATAGTGCCATCAGCCCTGATTATTATGCCACCAGTCGCATCGACACTATTTACTAAGTTTGTAAAACCAGGCCCGAAAAATGTCCTACTTAAAACTGGAGTACCGGTAGTTGGACCAGTAATATGCAATGGAGCATCAGGGGCATTAGTTCCAATACCAACTCTACCACCACCAGTAGCAATTAATACGTTTCCATTGTGTACGTCATTTATAACAACGGGAGAACCATTCTTCCCACCTCTTATAAAAGTTTCTTCGTTAGTGGCATTATTAAAATGTGAGTTCCATTGCGTTCCTCGAAATAAGGCAGTGCCAGCTGCTGCTGTCCCTCGAGCAACATCCAATGTGGCAGTAAGGTTACTAACTCCAATACCTACTTTATTTCCCCCACCATTAGTAATATATACATCTCCAATGCCACTATCATTTATAACTACTGCACTACCCTGTTTACCACCCCTAATAACAGTTGTTTCATTGACCCCATCAGTCCCGTCATTAAAAACTGAAAAAAATGTAGTTCCTCGAAATTTGGCCGTGCCACCTGGTGCCGATCCTCGTTGAACATCTAATGTAGCAGTAGGTGAAGTGACTCCAAATCCTACTCTCCCACCTGTTACCGTCATTGTTTCTGTATTGTTTGAAAATAGCTTTAAACTACTGGTAGCACCACTACCATCTCCAAGTCGAATATTATTATCTGGGTTAGTGGCCGTAATAGGCTTACTATTTTTTATGATTCTCATATCTGCAGCAAAACCACCAGTAGCTAAGTCTAAAGCACCGCCTATGGCACCCGCTGTGGTGGCATAAGTGGCTAAATCTGCCAAGTTTGCCTTGTTTACTGCAAAGGTGTAAGGGGCATAAGTAAACTCGGTGCGTGGAGCAAGCTCAGGCTCGCTTTCTACGGTTATGCCTACATAATAAGGCACATCCCAAGCAAGGGTACTGATTTCTACATTACTATCCGATGGTCCAAGTTGCACGGCATACACACCACCTACAACGTTCACTTGACTGAATACTTTGGTCCAAAGAAGTGTACCTGCCGAGGCAGCATTATATATTTTGAAAGTGAGCACTTTATTGCCATCGGCTACGGCTTTGCCATTGGCATCTTTGAGGAAGCCTTGCATCGAAATCTTTTTGCTTTGGGCGGTGGCAACTACTGAGAAAGCACAAATAAAAGTGCTTAAAACGAAGAGTTTGATTAAAGTAGAGATGTTTTTCATTGAATTATCTTGGTTAAGAATTTTATTTTTTTTGGAAAATTTTTATTTTGAATACTGTGCCTGAATGATTTTTAGTCTTCTTCTTGAAATAGGGATAATTTCCCCGTTTTGAAGAACCACGTAGCTGGCTTTTCCTCCTTCCTTAATATTAATGACATAAGAAGATTTCACCAACATGCTTCTATTTATTCTTAAATACTGATTAGGCGCTAATATATTTTCATGAAATTTAAGGGTATAGCCCGAAACAAACTTTCTGCCATTTTCAAGATAAAAAACGGAGTAGTTTTTATCAGCCAAAACAAAAAGTATTTGGCCCTGTGATGAAATCTGATGGTGTATTTTTGGAGTAATCACGGTTCTAATTCTTTGTTTTCTAATTGAAATGTAGAATTAGATCCTCAGAACTTAAAAAAAAAGGTGTCAAATGCCTTGTAGGAAGGGTGAAATCTAATTGGATGATAGGTCAGAAAAAAAGGCAGGCAGAGATCTACTCTTACATTGTAGCAATAATCTCCTTCAGCTGCTCTGCATAAATTTTTGTAATCGGAATTTCGGTATTCAGAATAAATACAGCCGTTGGCTCTAAGCGTGTGAGGTAATCTAAATTTACAGCATAAGATTTATGCGTGCGAAAGAAGTTTTTTTTGTTGATTTTTTCTAAAAATTGCCCCAAATTGACTCTAATCAACTCTTTTCGTTCGGCAAGATGAATTTCAATGTAGTTATTTTCAGCTTTCATCCAAAGGATTTCTGAAAGCGGTAGCTTGGTATAACGGTATTTATCTTTAATAAAAATGGCATCTTTTATTACCAAATTATCAAATTCCATGGTTTTATCAGAAGATTTTTCTTCCTTTTTAGCATAATTATTTAAACCAATTTCTATGGCAGTAAAAAGCTGCTCTTGCTTGAAGGGCTTCACTAGAAAATTTACAGGATTAACTTTTTTAGCACGTTCTATAGTTGGGCCGTCCGTATAGGATGTGGTAAAAATAAAAGGAATGTTATATTTCTCGTTAATATAAGCTGCCAAGTCTATTCCATCTTTTTTGCCCCCTAGATTTACATCCAATAATATCAAATCCGGTGTGTCTTCTTCGAGTCTTTCGATGGCTTCATCAAAATCCATGGCGGTCTCTATCACATCATAGCCCATTTTGGTTAGCATGTTTTCCATGTCGGCCGCTATTATGCCTTCATCTTCAACAAGTAGAATTTTTACCATTTTTCTATTTTTGACTTAATTGAAATGCACGAATGTCTTTAAATAATACCCTAAAGTTAGCACCTTTATCCGAACTTGAAGAAAATTTTCCTCTCAGTTGTTTACTTAAAATCTTAACCAATTTTAAGCCCAGCGACTTACTTTTTGAGGGATCAAAATCGGTCGGAAGGCCTTTGCCATCATCATTTACATTTAGCTCATATTCGATGTCGTTTAATGCCTTAATATCTATTTTTATCTTCCCATTTTCCTGATTTTCAAAGGCGTATTTATAGGCATTAGATACCAATTCGTTGACAATCAATCCCAGAGGTATAGCAGTGTCAATATCAAATTCAATATGATTGGCATTTACTTCAATTTCAATTTTCTTGCCCTCTTTTTCAAACATTTCTGAGAGATAAACCACAAGCTCTTTTAGGTAGTTTTCTATATCTACATTGCTCAAATGATCACTTTGATAAAGGTTTTGATGAATCAAGCTCATGGCTTGTACCCTATTTTGTCCCTCTCTGATATTTGACAGCAAAGTGGGGTCATCAATATTGTCAGATTGAATATTGAGCAAGCTAGAGATTATCTGCAGGTTGTTTTTAACTCTGTGGTGGATTTCGCGAAGTAGTGTTTCCTTTTCACCTAGAGAAGTTTGGATAAGCTCATTTTTTCTTTCAATTTCGACATTTTTGGTGCTTAGTTCTTCAGAGGTCTTCTTTTTCAAAAGATATCTACTGTAAAAAAGAATAACCAAAAAGCCAAGGAGAATAAGCCCTCCAATTAACGCAAAATTTCGTATTCGAGCTATTTCAGTCTTACGGTTCAGGTCTTTAATTTCAGCGTCTTTTTTTACTGATTCGTATTTAGTTTGTAATTCAGTAATTTTTTCGGTTTTACTAAGGTTAGTCAAAGAGTCATTGAGTGCCGACATTTTTTCAGAATAATAATAAGCCGAATCATATTCCATCATTAAGGCGCTTATTTTCTTAAGTTGAGAATATGCATTTAATACCCTATGTGGCCTTTTAATTTGATTGCTGATATTCAGCATTTTAAGGGCATACACTTTGGCCTTTTTATAATCTTTTTTTGCTTTATATAAATTTGAAACATTGGAATAGTTGTAGGTAAGATTGGTGAGGTTATTTATTTTGTGGTTGATTGCAATCGCCTTGTTTAACACTTCGGAGGCTTTTGCATAATCTTTTTTGCCT
>JANNWE010000132.1:0-10128 GCA_031414675.1 Cytophagaceae bacterium | reverse complement strand
TAATTCTTCTAACATCGTAGCCATGCTCCAAACGGCTTATCATTTTACCAAAAAAACCAAATACAAAGAAAAAGCCATGGAACTAATGTATAAGCATGGTTATTTGGAAAACTTAATGCGACCCATGCGTGAAATCGGCTTAGCTCCTGAAGACGCAGACGACAAGAGTAAGTTGCTTTCTGATGCTTGGAATCACTCAGACGACGAAATGTATTTTGTGGGTTATTGGGGATTGTATCGCTATGCTTTTGATGAAAACCTGAAAGTCAAATACAAAAAGGCCATCATAGACCATTGGGAAGCCGAAAGACCCGAAAAAGAAGGTGCATGGAATATTTTCACGGCATTGACAGGTACGCCAAATTTCGATTTAAACGAAGCTATTTGGTATTTGAAGGAGCATCCTGTTGATTTGATAGATTGGGATATTAGCAATAGCCACAGAAAGGACATAGAGAAATTGGAATTGAATTTTCGTAGCCAAACCCTCAAAGAAGTTCTTCCACCTGACGAAAGGCCAATTCAAAGACATAACAGTAATATGTTTAATTTAGATAGAAAAGGGCGAAATGGTTTTTCAGAACACAGTGCAGGCGACATTTGGCTTTTGCCGTATTGGATGGGCAGATATCTGGGAATCATAAGCGCACCACAGAAATAATGAAATATTTGCTTTTTTTATGTTTACTAACATTTTTTGGCTGCAAAACCATGAGTTATTACCCTGAGCAACAAATCACGAAAGATTTTGAATATAATCACGATCTCGACAACAACGATAATTTTTCTCCTGATAATGAATGGTTGGTGTATGACACACGCACCGAGGCAGGCGGAATAGCGGCTTCGTCGAGAATCGAAAAAGTAAATATAAAAACAGGGGAGAAGAAAGTAGTATTTCAAGTGGAGAACAATCAAGATTTCGGGCCGGGAGTTGGGGCGGTAAGTTATTCACCAGTTAGGAATGAGGTTGTTTTTATTCATGGATTAAGGAATTGCACCGAAGATAATCCTTACCAACAATGGCGACGGACGGGGGTAATTGTGGACGAAGACCAAGAAAATAAGTCAATCTTTATGGATGCACGAAATGTGAATTTTCCATTTACAAAGGGTGCTTTACGTGGGGGTACACACAGACATGAATTTAGTGCAGACGGAAACTGGATAGGATTTACCTATAATGACGCCATTATGCATGCTCTTGAAAAATCAACAGGGGGAAAGCATAATCTTCGTACTATTGGTGTGTCAATACGAGGGAATGGAATAAATGTTAAGGAAACAAATTCTAGGGAAAATGTGGATGGAGAGTGGTTTAGTGTGATAGTTGTAAAGGTTGTACCGAATCCAAGACCAGGTTCTGACGAAATCGTTTATGCAGCTGGAGACAGTTGGATAGGTAAAAATGGCTATTTAAAAGCTGATGGCACTCGTCAGAAGGCTCGTGGATTTATTGGTACCGTAACAGATAATTCTGGAAAAAACGTAGATGAAGTTTTTGTGGTGGATATTCCAGAGGGTATAGAAATTGAGGGTGATTTTGGGTCATTGGAAGGGACAATGGAAGATTTACCCATGCCCCCAAAAGGAGCGACTCAAAGAAGACTAACATTTACAGCGAATTCTACTCAACCAGGCTGTATGGGAATAGTGAGATCAAATGCCGAAGGGAGTTTATTGGCTTTTTTGGCAAAAGATAAAAATGGCATTAAGCAAATATTTACAATCAATCCGAATGGAGGAAAAATGATTCAAGTGACTTTTCATGATTCTGATGTGGAAGGTAGTTTAAGATGGCATCCGGATGGGGAACGTGTATTTTACGTTTATAAAGGTAGTATTCAGCAATGTAAAATAGGAGAGAAGGATTTTGAGAAGAGATATTTAACTATTTCAAAACCGTCAACAGTATCTCCCACAAATTTGGTGATTTCGCACGATGGCAATACCTTGGCATTCAATAGGATAGTTTTATTAGAAGAAAACTCATCGAAACAAATATTTGTAATAAACCTCAAAAATTGAAATTCGAGCGAAATAATTTATAAAGATGGAAATGTTTTCCAAGGGCCCATAACGCATTAAGATTACCCCTTTTACAAAAGATAATCACAAAGATTTTGCAGTATAAAATAGACTAAACACGGACCATATTCGCTCAAATGAACTCAATTGATTCCTTGAAAGCATTGATGCAATGCATGAAATTGACTTAGTTTTGTGAATTGGAGGAAAAATAAAAGGCCAATAAGATAATTATTCTTTCCTAAATAAAGCAAAATTTTATTCTATAATTGGATTCCCTTTGTAGTTTACTTTTCTATAAGGCACCGTTTCTGTCTCATCAACGGTATAATTCCATTTTTTAATATATTCCATTCCTGGCCTAAATTCATCTTTTCTTTTTACTAATTCTGATTTTAATCGTAAATCTAAATCATTTTGAATTACTGCAAATTCAGGCTTTCCAATGAGATTATTCATTTGAAAAGGGTCTATTTCATTGTCAAAAAGGAGCCAAGGTCCGTTTAGATCTCTAGTGTAAGTATATTTTCCAGTGTAAATACCGCGGTATTCTTTACCGCCCATTCGCCTCGTCCATTGTCCAAAAGGCTGATAACAAGCAATTAAGGTTTGAGTTATTTTGTCTTTCTTAGTTCCTTTTAAAACCCCAGAAAAATCAATGCCTTCTACAGAGTTTGGAATTTTTATTTCAGAAAGCCCTAAAAGTGTTGGCATAATGTCGGGTGAATTAATTAATGTAGGCAAGGTTTTGGGTGTTTTTCCAAATAATTTAGGATAATGGACAAGGAAAGGGACTCTTAGGCTTTCTTCGTAAGGTTGTTGCTTATTCCAAGCCCCATGGGCTCCTAACAAATCACCATGATCTGCAGAAAAGACAATAATCGTATTCTCATCAATCCCCAAATCTTTCAAAGATTGCCACATTTTACCTATACATTCATCTATCGCTGTTATGTGAGAATAATAGCCCAATAAATCTTTTTTTACTTTTTCAATTTTATCTTCGGGCACATTCGGATTAATTTTGAAATCACGATTTTCATATATTTTCCTGTATTTCTCTGGAGCCGTTTGATACGGATCGTGTGGACTACCGATAGAAATAAACATTAAAAAAGGATTTGCTTGACTTGCTTGCTTTTTAATATATCCAATTACGTCTTCGGTTTGTGCTATTACATCATAACCCTCCCAAACCATTTTTTTCTTTGAATCTCCAATGTAATATGCAGAATTATTGTAATCATGTGAGCATTCTAGAGCTTTCCAATATTGGAATCCCTGTTGGCGAGTAGGAGGGATATACGTATTTCTTCCGTGCCCATCAATATGCCACTTTCCAACAAATCCAGTATTATATCCTGCTTTTTTAAATACTTTTGCCATGGTTGTAGCATTAGTATCCAGTAAAACATCATTCATAAACATGCCAGTTGTAAGTGGGTATTGGCCTGTCATGAGGGAAGCCCTATGAGGTGTACAAACTGGAGTTCCGGAAATTGCATTTTTTAAATTTATGCTTTCCGAAGCTAGTTTGTCTAGATTTGGGGTTATTGCGTTTTTATCTCCAGCATATCCAGTGGCTTGTGCTCTCCATTGGTCTACCAGAATGTAAAGAATGTTTGGTTTTGCTTTTTGGGCTTGAGCATCATTTAAGCTTATCAATAAATTAAGAATCAAAAATGTATAGAAATTTTTCATTGGGAAAAAGTTTTGAGAAAAAAAAAGCTACATCTATTTTTTTGATGTAGCCTTTCTTATTTTGATTATTTATCTATTTGCCACCCTTAGGAGTAAACATTGAGTTTTTATCATTTCCACCTGACATTAAATAGGCCATTAAATCCTTAAATTCTTCTTCGTTTAGACTATTCATTAAGCCTTGGAACATGATTGAAACGTTTGAAAGCTTGGTGGATGACACATTCTTTTTCAATACTTTTTCCAATGATTCTGGAGCATAAGGGTTTTGAGATACATAATATGCTAGTTTATCTTCATTAACCAATCTGCCAACAATAGAATTTCCATTTTTTAAAGTGAATTGAGTGGCAGCATATTGATCTGAAATTGATTTATTGGGTTCTGAAATAGCTTCAATCATGTCTTTTGCAGAAAATCTAGTATATAATTGTGTCAAATCTGGGCCAGTTGCTCCACCTTCAGCACGCATGGTATGACAGGCTTTACAAGTTGTAGCAGCATACATAGCTTTGCCCTGTTCAAAATTTCTATCAGTTAATCCTTTTTCTACTATAGGTAGTCCATTACTTACATTCCAGTTTCTACCGGGTCCTTTTGGATATGCAGAAGAAACTAGATTATTTCCATTGCTACTCAACAATTCAGCACCTGAAAGCTTATCGAAGTAAGCTTTTTTATCTTCAGGAACATTCTTTAAAGCTAATTTTCTAGATCTATCTATAAATCCAACATAGCTGTTTCCTCCCTTAAAGTTAAAGGCATTATTGAACCATTTAAAATACGTTTCTCTTTGTTCGGGAGTCCAACCTTTTTTTGCCATAGTAAGCACATTGGCATAATAAGTCTGTTGCATAGGAGGCAGATTGGCAAGAGTATTTGCTATATCTCCACCATATTGGGTACTTCTCAAAATTAAGTCACTAGAATTGGTAGCTGATGACAGCATATTGTCTTTTGCACCTGGTTCGTCTTTGAGTTTCATTTGTGTGAGGGTCTTTTGAATGGCACCTGGGGCATCTAAATATAAAAGATTTTTACTCAACATTCTATTCAGTTCAGCGGTATTAGCAGGATAATTTGAGTCTAAGTAGGCAATAATTTTAGCTTTGTTTCCTTCTGTTGGCATTCCCATTCTCAAAAATGATAATTCAAATGCACGTAAAACATCTATTTTTTGTCCTTCATTTAATAATTTGAAATTTATCTTAAGTAAAGCATTGATTATCTCATTTTGCTTATCACCTTTACCCATTCTGATAAGTGAAATCAATGATTGTGTAGAAGCGATTGGGTCTTTTTCTTGCAAAGCTAAGTTTTGCCACTCTTCAGTTGGCTGATGCTCCAATGCTAATCTTGCAGCATAACGTATAAATCTATCTGTGCTTTTTAAGTGAGGCCAAGCAGTTGCTACTGCAGTTGGATTTGGACCGCCAGTATGAAATTTTTCTAAACTTCTTCTTAAGCTATTCGCGGCATTCAACGGTTGAGCCGGTACTGGGTTTGTGTTTTCTTTGCCAATATAGGAAACCCTATATAAATCAGATTCCAATCTACGTCCGCCAGTCATAAAATATAAAGCACCATCAGGTCCAATTACTCCATCGGTAAGAGGTAAGGGTAAGCCCGATAAAAATTCTTCTCTATCTCCTGTATAGGTAGAACCCACAGGTTTTAGATTAATTCCATGTATGATTCCAAAACTCCAGTCAAAAGCTAAAAGTGTATTTTTGTATTTTGCAGGGAATTTGGCATCTTTTAAATGAATAAGATTTGTTGGTGACCCTTGTCCAATATTTATAACTGGCGGTAAGTTGTCTGGATAAGTAGCAGACCACTTACTATTACCTGTTCTCCATCCAAACTCACTTGCTGATGTAGCATGGCAGATTCGAGTAGGACGATACCAAGGTAAACCAAAATCCCATTCCATGTCTGCATCATATACAAACAAATCTCCTTCTGCATTAAAAGCTATATCAAATGCGTTTCTATAGCCAGCACTTACCAATTCCCAATGTTTACCTTCAGGGTCAACTTCTGCTACCCACCCTCCTGGTGCATATCTATCATTAGCATGTCCACGTGGGTCTTTTACAAGCGGAAACAAATTGTCTTCTTGCCAGTTTTTTGGCAAGCGATAGGCGTCCATTGGGGGAACGTCGGTGTGGTTCCCTGAAATAACAAATAAAGATTTTCCATCTGGAGATAATTTTATACTATGTGGACCATGCTCTCCATCCCCATTCATGGGTTTCATAAATGTTATTTTGTCAAATTGATCATCTCCGTTAGTATCTTGTAATCTATATAATCCACTTTGGCGAGTAAAAGTCTTGTTGTTTTTGTTATTATTTATCATCACATACAAACTATTGAATGCATACAACAAACCGTGTGCATATCCCATACCTACAGTATCTTGTGCAGTGCCAATAATTAACTTTTCCACTGTCGGTTGAACTGAAGCCGAGCCAATAGCAGGAATTTTTAAACGGTATAATTTGCCGTATTGGTCTGAAGTGATCAAACGACCTTTGTCGTCAAATGCCATAGCTACCCAAGAGCCATTATTTTCAGCAGAGGGGCTATAAATGTGCTCTGCAGCAAATCCTTCTGCCAACCTCAATTTTTTGATTTTTGGGTTGTCTTCTACTGCATTCTTAGAAAAAGGGTTTTTATTAATCGTAAATGCAGCAACTCCAATTAATGCAATACCTACGAAAAGAAGTTTAAAAAATTTAAGGTTGAATAACATATTTATGTTTTTTATATATTTAGTCCAAATTATTAAATAAAACAAGGATGTCCAAGAAAAACGGATAATTTATCTTGGACAACCTTTAATTTAACTTGAAATGTCAAAAATGAGGAGAAAGAGCGGCCTCATCTGCTGGAAGGCCATAAAGTAAACTAATATTTGAAAAGGCATTGCTTCTTGGTACTGCCCCTTCTGGATAGTAATGAGCAACAGGATTTGCAACTACTTGTTTGCCGTAATCAGTTATCACTTGTATTGCCCGCCCTGTACGTAATAAATCGAACCAACGCTTGTTTTCTCCTGCTAATTCAGAGCGACGCTCTCTGTAGACTACCTCGCGTAGGGTAGTTTGAGAGTTGGCAGTGGTTGCGGCTAAACCAGCTCTAGCTCTTACTTGGTTTATTGTTACCGCTGCATCAGCCAATTTATTTTGTTCCATCTGTGCCTCTGCCAAAAACAGTAATACTTCAGCATATCTGTAAATGGCCCAATTGGTGCCTGTATTTGCATGCAATGAATGTGGCTTTGCAAATTTCTTAAAAAATGGAAAAACTTTATTAGCCCGAAGACTACCACTTATGAGAACATTGCCTATGGTAATATCTTTACGTTTATCACCTGTTTCATAAGAGGCTATAAGATTAGGTGTTGGGGCATTATTCCCTTCCCCAGTGAGCGGTTGAGGATTAGAGGTGCCAGAAAGTGGTAGTAATTCTGCAGGAGACATGGGTCTCGGCAGGAAGTTATACATAAAATTCCCATTTAAACCTGCAGCACCTTCTAAATATTGAACCTCAAATACGGACTCTTTATTATTCTTGTTTCCACTATTGGTTGAAAAAGCATCATTATAATCTGGCATTAAAGAATATTCATTACTAGAAACAATTTCTTTTAACAAAGTTTCGGCTTCCGCCCATTTCTTTTGAACTATAAGAACGTTTGCTAACAATGTTTTAGCCGCACCAGAAGTGGCTCTGCCCGCTTCCTGTTTAGATTTTAAAGGCAATAATGAACCCGCGGAAGTAACATCTTTAACAATTTGAGCATACAATTCATCCGTAGAAGCTAAAGGCAATGCCGCTTCTTGTCTTACTGAAACAGGGGTTAAATGCAAAGGCACTTTTCCGAAATATCGAACCAACTCAAAATAGGCATACGCTCTTAAAAATAAAGCTTGCCCTTTAATATTGTTTTTGCTTGCCTCTGGAAACGATATGCCATCTATTAATGCTAGAATTTGGTTTGTTCTTGCAATAATTTGATAATCAAGTCTATACTGATTTAAAACATGGGTGTTTGATGTTACTCCATTTGCAGTGGGAATCGAAAAATCGGCAATGTCTTCTTGTTGCTCAGTTGCACCAAAAAGTATATTTCTATAATAGTAGGCATTGTCGGAATGCATCTCTCCTAAAAGGTATGATCTATCATTAGTGATTGCTCTTAAAGGCACATAAGCAGCATTCACTGCTTGTTGAAAATCGGCTTCTTTTTTAAAGAAAGTAACCGAACTAAGGCTTGTTTCTGGAACTACCGTCAAAAAATCTTCTTTGCAACTTGAAAGTGCTATTACTACAAAAAACGTTGTTATAAGTATTTTTTTCATTTTTTTTAAATTTTAAAAGTTAAAGTTTACGCCAACAGTATAGGTACGTGGTACTGGATAATTCGATAAATCTACCCCTTGGCTAAGGTTTCCGCCGTCTCCGTTTCCATTTCCTTGAGCACTGGTTTCAGGATTTGGACCTCCCCAATATTTAGTAAATACAGCTAGTTGCTGTATGCCTACGTAAACTCTTGCTGATTTGAATATTTTATTGGCTTTAGGAATAGTATAGCCTAAGGTCACATTTTTAATAGTAAAAAAAGAAGCGTCTGCAATAAACCTACTGTTCATCCAGTCTCTTTCTATTCCTGTTACGTTGCCACCACCCACTGTAGTTCCATACATTCCTTTTCCAGGATTTGCCTCCGATCGAAATCTATCTTTCACACCACTTACCATATTAAAAACGCCATCCAAATTTGCAGTTGAATAAATATGACGAACCAAGAGTTGGTTTCCTTGTGAACCTGAACCGACTATATTTGCATCCCAATTTCCGAATGAGAAGTTATTGACAATGCCATAAGTAAAAGTAGGAAAGGGATTTCCCATAATTACTCTATCATCAAAATCTCCGCCATTGGTAATAATTCCATCTCCATTTTGATCGGTAAGTTTTATACTACCTATAGTAGATCTGCCAGGCACTTGTGGATTATTTTTCAAATCCTCCGCATTTAAATACATTCCTTGAGAAATATGTCCATAAAACTGACCAAATGGCTTACCTACTTGGGTGATATGAAAAGTGCCATAAACACGGTCAATGCCCTCTGCAAGGGCAATTACCCGATTTCTATTGAAAGAGATGTTGGCATTTGTACTCCATTTAAATTTACCCGTAGTATTCTTGGTATTCAAGGCAAATTCATGCCCCCAAAATTTAATTTCTCCAATATTATCATTAAAATTGCCAAATCCAGATTCTTGAGCAATCTGAACACTGTAAAGTAAATTCGTAGTATTTTTCACATAATAATCATAAACAAAGGTAATCCTGTCATTTTTTAACCCTAAGTCTAATCCTATATCAAACTGTTTTGTGGTTTCCCATCCCAAATTACTATTTGCTAACGTAGTGATAACCGCACCAGGAGCCACTGTATTTCCAAATACTCCGTTTACAGTATTATTTACTAAAGCATAAGAAGGATAATTACCAATGTTATTGTTTCCTATAACACCATAACTGGCTCTTAATTTAGCAAAAGAAATGGCAGGGACTTCTTTTAAGAAACTTTCATCAGAAAGCACCCAACCTGCTGAAACCGAAGGGAATGTTCCCCAACGATTATCTGCTCCGAATCGAGATGATCCATCGGTTCTAATAGCCGCAGTGAACAAATATTTTCCTTTAAAATTATACGTAAGACGAGATAGTACAGAAGTTAAATTCCATTCTTGTACTCCCGAATTAGTTCCTCCTCTGGCAATATTTATTGCACCTTGAATAGTAGGTAGCCTATCATCTGCATAGGTATCTGCTTGTATTCTCGAACTTTCTTGATAAAATCTTTGATTCGATAAACCACCTAAAAGTTCAAAATTATGATTGTTCCAGCTTTTTGTGTAGGTAGCTAGATTTTCATTTAACCAAGAAAAATTTTCTACATTTTCTCTGATAGAAACCGCCGTGGTTGGAATTGGCGTATTGATAGCGCTTGTGGCAGTAGATGGGTTAAAAAAGAAAAATTTAGATCTAAATAGCTCCACATTAAAAGTAGATTTCAACACCAAACCTTTAATAGGCTCAAATGCATATATTGCCTATGAGCCTATTAAAGGTTTGGTCTTGAAATCTACTTTTAATGTGGAGCTATTTAGGTCTAAATTTTTCTTTTTCAACCCATCTACTGCCACAAGTGCAATAAATACCCCAATACCAACTACTGCTGTTTCAATTAGAGAAAATGTAGAAAATTTTTCTTGGTTAAATGAAAATCTAGCTACCTACACAAAAAGCTGGAACAATCATAATTTTGAACTTTTAGGTGGTTTATCGAATCAAAGATTTTATCAAGAAAGTTCG
>JANNWE010000131.1:0-4096 GCA_031414675.1 Cytophagaceae bacterium | reverse complement strand
AAACATCCACTAATTTTTTAATGTAAGAAATAGGAAAAAAATAACGTCCAACGTCAAGCATAACTCCTCTATATTCAAATCTTGGATTATCTTTAATTATGCACTCTGGAATAATCAATTTCAGATTTGGGTTAACTGAGGCACTGAAAATTTCTGTTGGCATTAATTGTAATAGCGATTGAAAGCCATAAAAATAGCCAATAGCAGACGACGCTGAAATAGTAACCCCTTTTTGATTGACTAATAATTCATAGCCTTCTATGGGCAAATTTGTGTTTTTTGTGAATTTTATACTATTAGCATTTGCTTCGTTTACTATTTCAGGAGCTTTAGATTTTACAATTCTTATTCTAAGAGCTAGTTGTTCAGCTACATCCTTTGCATCTTCAGCATCTTTAGAAACAACAATTTTGGTGTTTTGATCGACTATGAATTTCGATTTACCTTCAATGATACTTAAGGGTTTTGGAATTATCGAAATAGAATTTTGGGCCATAACTCCTAAACTAAATAATGAGAACAAAATGGCTTTTTTCATATAAAATTAAATTTTATTTTGGTTGAATTTAAAAAAAACAAAGTAAAAGTATCAATCAGTTTCGTATTATTCTATTTTAATTATCCTTTTAAAATGGTATGTCCCATTTTGTCTCTTTTAGTCATTAAATAGCTTTCATTGTGTTCATTAGCTTTTATTTCAATCGGAATACTATTAATAATTTCGAGGCCATAGCCCATTAACCCAGCTCTCTTTTTTGGATTATTTGAAATTAGTTTTATTTTAGAAACACCTAGGTTACGAAGTATTTGGGCTCCAACTCCATAATCTCGATCATCCATTCCAAATCCTAATTCAAGATTTGCTTCTACGGTATCTCGGCCTTGTTCTTGAAGTTTATAAGCTTTTAATTTATTTAATAGCCCAATTCCTCTTCCTTCTTGGTTCATATAAACAATTACACCCTTTCCTTCTTTTTCAACCATTTCCATAGCAGCATGTAATTGTTGACCGCAGTCACATCGGCATGATCCAAAAATATCACCTGTAACACAAGAAGAATGGACTCTAACCATTATGGCTTCGTTGATTTCCCATGTGCCTTTCACTAATGCTAAGTGGAGTTGGTTATTGTTTATTTGGCGGAAAGCCATCATCTCAAAATTTCCCCATTCTGTGGGCATATTTACTCCAATTTCTTTTTTAATTAAGCTTTCTTTTTCTAATCGATAGGCTATCAAGTCTTTTATAGAAATTAATTTTAGATCAAATTTATCAGCGAGGGCTCTGCATTCGGGTAAACGAGCCATTGTTCCGTCTTCATTTAAAATTTCAATTAATACTCCCGCTGGTTTTAAACCAGCTAGTTTTGCTAAATCAATTGATGCTTCAGTATGGCCAGTTCTTCTTAAAACCCCACCATCAACAGCCATTAGTGGAAAAATATGTCCCGGTCTTCCCAGGTCTTCTGGTTTGGTATCTGAGTTTACTAAGGCTTGAATTGTTTTTGATCTATCAGATGCAGAAATTCCAGTTGTACAGCCTTGCCCGAGTAAATCCACGGATATGGTAAAGGCGGTTTCATATTCGGCTGTATTTTTACCTACCATCATGTTGAGTTCGAGTTCCTCGCAGCGAGCTTTAGTTAAGGGTGCACACATCAAACCTCTGCCTTCTTTTACCATGAAATTTACCAATTCAGGGGTAATCATTTCAGCGGCACAAACAAAATCGCCTTCATTCTCTCTGTCTTCGTCATCGACAACAATAATTACCTTTCCATTTTTAATATCTTTTAAAGCTTCTTCGATTGAGTCGAGCCTGATAGGTTGCATTTATTTCTATTTTTTCTGCAAATGTACATAATATTGATATTATTTGAATTTCAATTTTGCTTTGTTTTGTGTATTTTATAAATACTTTTTCATTTTATCAATTATTTAAGTGTATGTTTTTTTTAACATATATTCTTGTTTTAAAAATCCAATTATTTCCATTTTAACTTTTGCTTTCCTAATATCTGGATTGTTAATTTTTTTACCTTCAAAGATTTTTGTCTTTTATTACAACTATTTAGTTTAGTTTGATTGCTATTAAATACTTCTTCAGCGAAAAGGCTTTTTAAAAGCAATTCAAAAATAAGTATTAAAATCATGCCCTTTTGATCAATTGTTCAATTAGGTTTCCTTGAATTTGAAAATCCTTTGATAACTGGAAAATAGCAAGTTAGATTAACAAAACAGTTTTTGTCTTAAATAATGCATTACGTTAGAATCAAATATTACTTAAGGTTTTTTAAGTTAATAATCTCAATATGGCTTTAACTTTAGGATTTAAAAATGTAAAAAAGTAAATTTGATATTTAAAAAATTAATTACATTCTACTAAAGAATTGTTTATTTTATGTCGAAACTTTCAATGGATGAGCTAAATAGGTTGTCAATTTCTGATTATAAGAAAGCAATAAAAAGCAACTTTTGTTTGATTTTAGACGATATTAGAAGTATGTCTAATGTAGGTTCAATTTTTAGAACAGCGGACTGTTTTTTAACATCAAAAATATACTTATGTGGAATAACCGCTCAGCCACCACATAGAGAAATTGAAAAAACTGCATTGGGAGCCACCGAATCCGTTGATTGGGAATACAAAAGCGATGTAATTGAATTGATAACTTCTTTAAAAAAAGAGGGCTGGCAAATTGTCTCTTTAGAGCAAGTTGAAAATAGTATTTTCCTAGATGAATTTAAACCTGATTCAACAAAGAAATACGCATTTATTTTAGGAAATGAAGTATTTGGAGTGAAGCAGGAAATTATCAATTTTTCAGATTGCGTTATTGAAATACCTCAATTTGGAACCAAACACTCTTTAAATGTTAGTGTTTCAGCAGGAATATTGGTCTGGGATTATTATTCAAAAATCAAAGGAAAAGTTCGAGATAATCCACTATAATTTAGATTTAAAAAATACATCCCATCTAATTTTCTTTTTGAAAAATTAAATTCAAACGGATACAACAAATTTGGTACTGTCAATTCTTGAACTATTTGTCCAATTGAATTTATGACTTTCAATTTTAAATTTTTTATTTCTCGATCAGAAGCTAGATAAAATTTATTATCTGTTATTGGATTAGGATACACAGAAATGCCAAAATCTACAGGATTTTTTTTATAGGATAATAAAGTTGATATCCCCGATTTGCATTCTAAAATCCTACCTTGAGGAGTGGAAAAATTTTTTATTGCAAGCACGGAATAAAATCCATCATTTGGTGCAATTAAATCTTTTTCAGAAGAATTTGGTATTATTTTATTTTCAAAAAACCATTGAAATTTATTCGGTTTGTCTATACTATTAGCTTGCAAAGAAAAAGGCCCGCTTTGAATAATATCTGGCGTTTTAGGCACATCAAGTATGAATGTTGGAGGAGTTTCTGATGGTTCAGATGGGCAATCAAAATTACTATATAAAGTCACTTTTAGTGGAATAGAAGTATTTTGACTAATTTTTATTTGATTAGAAGTTAAACCATTATTCCAAAGTACCTCAAAGTTTTCTGGATTTGGAACATTTAGTTCAAGAACTTCACCTGCACAAATATAACCATCACTTTTTAACACTTCAATAACAGGTTTTGCAGGTGGACTTACAAATCTAGGAGTTAAAGTGTTAGAACGAGCTGATAGACAACCTTGTACAGATCTGAAATTTGCAAAATAAGGACTCGCTTGACTTACTGTTAGTTTTTGTCCTATAGCTCCATTATTCCAATTTACCTCATATTTTGATTTTGAGGCCTGTAATTCAAGGTTTTTTCCGACGCATGCAGTTAATGAAATCACAGGACTAATAGTTGGCAGGTCTTTAGGAAATACATTATTAATAATTAGTCTACTAGACTGAAAATAATTTCCAAAATTATCTCGAGCTAAAACTGTAATATCTCCCGTGTTCGTTTGTAAAGTAGCACTATTAGAATTATTACTCCATGAATAAGTTGTAAACGACTTCCCTAATCTTAAATTTACTGTAGATTGATTGACACAACTATATAAAATTTCATTAATAAATTTTGGCATTATTGGATTGCTA
>JANNWE010000130.1:0-1864 GCA_031414675.1 Cytophagaceae bacterium | reverse complement strand
GTCGCTGGTTTGTCAGTGGCAGGAGGAGTAACACCCATTTTCTTGAAAACCAAGTTTGTAATATTGTCGCTTTCTGGTGCAACTAAAATTACTGGCGTTGTTCCATATCCAGCATCAGAATTTAAAACAAAAGTATACGCATTTTCTTTTGCAACTGCATCAATTGCCGTTTGGATTTTCTCCATAATTGGAGCAATTAATTCTTGCTGTTTACGAGACAAAGCTCCTTCAGCATTTTGTTGAAGCTCTTGCAATTCATTTTGTTTGTTTTGCAAAGTCTTTTCTTTATCCGCTTTTATTACGGTTGACATAGAAGCAGAATTTTTTTGATAATCTTCGTACAATTTCTGAGCTTCTGCTAATTTGTCTTGATACAGTTTATCATATTGAGCTTTTTCAGTACTTAATTTTGTTTGAATATCTTTTGATTCAGGTAAGTTTTGTAAAATAAACTCAACATTTGTGTACCCTAACTTAAAATTCTGTGCGTTGATGCTTAAACTTGCTAATAAAGTTAAAGCGGTAATAAATAATTTGATTTTCATTTTTGTTTTATTAATAAATTAATTTGGTTTACTTACTTTTTTTTAAATTTAAACCCATGTCTTCAATTATATAATCGGTATAATCGTGTCTAGGGTCCGCATAAATCATGCTTAAGTCAGATGCTTTGTCAAAGATAAAACTAAGTTTATATTTTCTTGCAATTTTTTCCGAGGTTTTATAGATTTCATCCATAATTGGCTTTAAAATCTCCTTTTTTTTCTGAAAAAGCTGCCCGTTAATTCCAAAAACGCTGTTGTTTAACGTTTTTAGTTCTTCTTCTTTTTTATCTATTTCAAACAATTTGTCTTTCTTCATTTCAGGTGTAAAAAGAATTTCCTCTTGTTGGTATTTCTCTTTTAACTTTTCTATTTCTGTATATTTGCTTTGAATATCTTTAGACCATTTATCAGTAAATTGGTTCAACAACTCTTCTGCCTTTTTATATTCTGGCATTTTATTGATAATATATTCTGTGTCAATATACCCAAATTTTTGAGCATTGCTACAAAAGCTAATCAAAGTCAAAAATAAAAATAATATCTTAAATTGCATTAAAATTTATATTTAAACTACATAATTTTATTTATTGGTTTTATGTCAGTTTTGACATTCATTACCATAAAAAGTTGCACTTTATATTAATATTTAACAAGAACTTAACAAATTTAAACTATCTAATTTGTTGTCCAATACTAAATGTAAATGATTTTCTACCTTGATTTGGAAGTCCTGGAATTGGGTCGAAACCGTATCCATAGTCTAATCCAAGCAAACCAAAAGCAGCCATAAATATTCTAGCACCTACTCCCGCTGTCCTTCTTAAATTGAAAGGGTTGTAATCTTTATAACTTCCCCAGCTATTTCCTGCCTCTGCAAAAGCAAGAACAAAAATAGTTGCCTGAGGGTTTAGAGAAACCGGATATCTAAGTTCGGTTGAATACTTGCTGTAAATTATTCCACCTGTTCTAGAAATTCCAATATTACTGCTACTGGTGCTTACTTTTTCATTGTAGGTAGATTCATATACTATACCTTCATCATATCCTCTCATACCAATTAATTCAACACCAATGCTATTGGTATTTTGTAGGCCCATTCCTGCTCCACCTAATACGAATCTGCCAAATGGAGAGTATGAAATTTTACTATTATATCGTCCTAAAAATCCCATATTGGCTTTTGCATGGAAAATTAACTTTCCTACCACTGGGGTGTACCAATCCGCATCAAACATCCATTTATGTCCTTCAATCCATAGTTTATCAGATTTAGGTTCGAAACCTAGACCGGTGTAAGGAGGATTGAATGTTGCGTTTAA
>JANNWE010000129.1:0-1705 GCA_031414675.1 Cytophagaceae bacterium | reverse complement strand
TCACGAATTTCAACAACAGAATTTTTGTTCATGTATACTATTTAATTATTATTTTCTACTGTCATCCGACTAAATTAAATCTATAAGGATAATCACCTAAATATTAAGCCCTTACAGACCTTTTGATTTGAAGGGGGTACTTTATATTACAAATGGTGAATCCCTACGGGATTATTGATTATCAGACACTTAACATCTAAAAGTTCCTTTTTCTTAATTTAATCGGACACTTGTAGGTTTTTTTTAAATGTTATTATGCAATTCTTAAATATTATTTCTGGCTTCTAACAGGGCTTGTTGAAGTTTGGGAAATAATATTCCGTCGACCCAGCTAACTGAAGTTATATTTATGAATAAAAGTTGAAGCTAACCAACAAAAGCATAGCAGAATTCTGCCAGTAGAAATTGAATCCTAAATATGCATTGCCGATAATTTCTTCAATGTCCAGACCCACTATTGGCAATACAGCTGCTGGTAGAAGTAGTTTTATCCTGCAATTTTTACGTTGCTGTCTAAGATTTCTACATTAAAATTTACTTTAGCTTTTAATGCGTTAAAAACTCTCAAAATTGTTTCAATTGTAACGTTTGTTGTATTGTTTTCAAGTTTTGAAATTTGTGCTCTTTGAACTCCAATTAATTTTCCAAGTTCTTCTTGCGTCATGTTTCTTTCAAGACGAACTTTTTTAATTAAATCGCCAAGAATTTCTATTTGAAGTTCTTGCTCATAAAGCGTTCTTTTTGTAGTTCCAACTTCGCCAATAAATTCATCTTTTATCTTGTCAAAAGAGAACATTTCTAATTCTTTTATTTTATTTTTCATTTCTCTTATTTTTAAGTTCAAAATATCTCAATCTTATGTTTTCTGCTTTTTCTATTTCTTTTTCTGGAGTTTTTCCTGTTTTCTTTATAATTCCGTGAGTTGCTAAAACTAAAGTTTCAACTTTCTCAGTTTTGTCCCAAAATGCAAAAATTCTAAAATAAGTTTTGTTATATAAAGTTCTAAACTCCCAAATTTCACAATGCAGTTTTTTGAATAATTCATTATCATTTTTAATTTTCGATTTGTCTATATTGAAAATTATTTTGTCTCGACTTTTTTCGTCTAATTCAAGTAGAAATTCTCTAGCTTCGGTCAAAAATATTACTTTAAATTTATCCATTCATTCTGTTTTGTTTCCATAAAAAGATACAAATATAATTAAAATTGAGATTTTTTTTCGTTTTTTTTTACTGGCATCAGACTAAATAAAATCATATTTGTGTAATCACCTGTATATTAAGCCCTTATAGGGCTTTTGATTTGAAGGTAGGTGCTTTTTTTACCAATATTAATACGTTCAGATTTTCCCATACGGGATTATTGATTACCAGTCACTTAATATTTAAAAGTTCCTTTTTCATAATTTAATCGGACGATAGTAGGTTTTTTTTAAATGTTATTTCTGGCTTCTAACAGGGCTTGTTGAAGTTCGGGAAATAATATTCCATCGACCCAGCTAACTGAAGTTATATTTATGAATAAAAGTTGATGATTTGCACATAGATAATTTAATTGACTTCTTTCTGGAAATGAAACCAAATTGGAAAACAAAAGTTGAAACAAGGTTTCCTTCCGCCCTCATATCGGCAAATCCCATCTTAGCAGTTCCTAGTGTTTACTATGATTATAATTTTTACCATTGTTGAAATCTTATACCGAGTT
>JANNWE010000128.1:0-6345 GCA_031414675.1 Cytophagaceae bacterium | reverse complement strand
TTATTTCATCATAATCTTCTGGCAAAATTTTAGCAATCATTAATTTAGGGTTGTAGGTAGCTAAATTGTCTTCTTGATTGCCTAATAATTCTTCATACAGTTTTTCGCCCGGACGCAAACCCGTAAATTCTATTTCAATTTGTTTGTCTAATTCAAACCCTGAGAGTTTTATCATTCGTTTCGCTAAATCAACGATTTTTACAGGTTCTCCCATATCAAATACAAATACTTCACCTCCTTTTCCCATTGTACCCGCTTCTAAAACCAATTGGGAAGCCTCAGGAATAGTCATAAAATACCGAATGATGTCAGGATGAGTAACTGTTACGGGACCCCCTGCTGCTATTTGTTTCTTAAATAATGGAATTACCGAGCCATTGGAACCCAAAACATTACCGAAACGTGTGACAATATATCTGGTTTCATTGGCATGATGAGAATTTAAAGCTTGAACATATATTTCAGCAAGGCGTTTACTTGCTCCCATTACGTTGGTAGGATTAACCGCCTTGTCGGTAGATATCATCACAAATTTTGCAACTTTATATTTAGAAGCTAAATCTGCTATGCTTTTTGTCCCAAATACATTTACCTCTACGGCCTTAAATGGACTTTTTTCCATTAGAGGAACGTGTTTATAGGCAGCAGCGTGAAAAATTATTTCGGGCAAGTGAATTCCAAATAGTTTTTCAAGTTGTATTTTGTTAGAAATATTAAGAGTTTCTAGTACTAATTCAGTGAGAAGATTCGACTTGCTTTTCAAACGGGTTAGTTCCGTTTCTAAATCATATAATGGCGATTCGGCCTGATCAATTAAAACAATTTTTTTAGGATTAAAAGGTAATATTTGCCTCACCAACTCACTACCAATTGAACCTGCGGCTCCTGAGATAAATACCACCTTGTTTTTTAGGGTTTCTATTACATATTTATTATTGATTTTAATAGATTCCCTTTCTAGTAAATCTTCAATTCTAATTTCTTTAATCTGGTTAATGCTCAGCTCTCCATTTATCCATGATTTAATGGGAGGGAGTATCTTAATAGTTATACCCAATTCTAAGAACTCATCTACAATTTCATTTTTTCTTTTAGAAGAAATGGATTGGACAGCAAAAATAATTTCAATATTTGAATCCTTAAAGTTTTCATTTGCAATAAAGTACTTTACGGCATCATTAAATGACAATATTTTTGTTCCTTCTATAGATTTCCCGACCTTTCCCTGATTGTCATCTATAAAACAAAGGACTTCATTTTTTTTGCGTTTGTCTTTAAGAATTGTGTTTTTCGTAACTAAACCCAACTGACCTGCACCATAAATAATTACAAATTGTTGTTTTTTGAATGTATTTAAAAGCCCATCGAATAATCCTTTAATAATTAATCTACTAGAAATTAGGCCAAATAGAACTATAAAAAAATCTATAGCCAAAAGCGAATGAGGGATAGTTGTAAATTTAGAGTAAACGCCAAAATTAATAATAGTAAATATCACTAATTCTGTACTGGATAAGATTACCGATATAAATAAGAGTTTACCATCTTCAATGCTCGTATGCCGTATTATCCCAGTAAAGGTTTTTAAATATAAGAAAGAACTTAGTCGCACAAAAATGACTAGAAATAGATGATATTTAAATAGTTGAGGATCTAAATAGGTTAAGTCAAAATTAAAACGGATAGCTGTTGAAAAGACGAAAGAAATGCCCACAATAAAAATATCCATCACCAATACTAGCCATTTGGAGACAAACTTGTCCGAATATTTGTAGAAAAACGTAGACATTTTAGTTTTCTGCTTTAATTCACTTGCTGAGTAACAAATTTAATTTTTTTATTCATATATTCATATGAATATGCGCGATTCTTTATTTTTTTTATTATCTGGTACGATTTTAAAAAAGCTCCAAATTATTTAGACGTAATTCTCTACCCAATTTTTATGCTAAGGTGGATGCGCTCGATGGATATTTTTAAAGCATTTGTACTAAATATTTAAATTTGCTCCTATTTTTGCTTACGTTATTCCACAATAATATTTAAGTCAAGAGAGTTAAATGTATCCGTAAGAAGTTAAAGAATAAAATACGAAGGAAAAATTTTGAATCAAATAAGTATCAAACTCGTTTACTAATGTTTTCAAACATCTGACTGAGGGTATCTTTCAAATCGTATTTCCAAGTCCAATCAGGGTAGTGAGATTTGAATTTCGATAAGTTAGAAATATACCATATATGATCACCACTACGATTGTCGTCCGCATAATTGAAATTCATTTTATTACCAGTTATTTCTTCACAAAGTGTGATTCCCTCCTGCATAGAGCAATTTGAGTATCGACCTCCACCTGCATTATAAACTTCTCCTGCTCTTGGGTTTTGAAAAAAATGCCAAAACATATTCACTAAATCCCAACTATGAATATTATCACGGACTTGCTTTCCTTTATAACCAAAAATCGTATAATTACTTCCAGTTATCGCACATTTCATCAGATAAGCCAAAAAACCATGTAAAGCCGCTCCACTATGATTAGGACCTGTTAGACAACCACCTCTAAATACCGCCGTTTTAGTGCCAAAGTAACGGCCGTATTCTTGAACCATTACATCAGCTGCAACTTTTGACGCTCCAAATACTGAGTGTTTTGAATGATCAATTGACATTAACTCATTAATGCCATTTTCATAATAGGGATGGTTTTGGTCAACTTCCCAACGAGTTTCTAGTTCTATTAAAGGTAAATAATTTGGTGTGTCACCATAAACTTTATTGGTTGAAGTAAATATAAAAACTGCTTCAGGGCAATGTTGACGTGTCATCTCAAGTAAAACGAGAGTTCCGTTTGCATTGATTGTGAAATCAGTAAGAGGTTCCTTTGCAGCCCAGTCGTGGCTTGGTTGTGCAGCTGTGTGAATGACCAATTTTATGTCTTTTCCATATTCCGCAAAAATCTTTCCAATGTTATCTTCACTCCGAATATCGGCAACAAAATGCTTATAATTCGAATATTTTTCTTCTAAACGGTTTTTATTCCATTCCGTTGAAGCTGTTTGTCCGAAAAAATAGGAACGCAAGTTATTATCAATTCCAATAACTAAATCAAATTTTTTGGCAAAAAATGCAACTGATTCGCTTCCAATCAGACCTGCAGAACCTGTGACTAATACGATATTCATTTTTATGTATTTAAAGAGTAGTTTAAAATTTGGGGATGCATTACAATCAGTGAAAATTATCTATTTTTTTATCACTGAAATAATTGTAAAAATTATTATTTTAAAGTCAGTAACCAAAGACATTTTTTCAATATAAATAATATTTAATTTCAATTTTTCAGGCATGATATCTTCAACATAACATTTGTTTGGATTGGCAGATTTTGCTAATATCTCGTTTTCATTACGAAACTTAATTGACGCAAAATCCGTAATCCCTGGCTGGACAGACAATACTTTTTTCTGTTCAATTGTATATAAATTCACGTATTTCCTGACTTCTGGTCGTGGGCCAACCAAACTCATTTCTCCCCAAAAGACATTAATTAATTGCGGGAGTTCATCAATTTTATACTTCCTTAAATAATATCCAATTTTTGTAATTCTTGCATCGTTGTTACCAATGGTAATAAGTCCTTTTTTATCGGAATCAATTTCCATTGTCCTAAATTTAATCAACACAAAATCTTTGTTATTTTGACCCACTCTTTTTTGAAAATAAAAAGACCCTCCTTTTGAGTCAAATTTTACTAGAAAGACTATAATCAAAAAGAAAGGCGACAGTACTAGGAGGCCAATAATAGTAAAAATTAAATCAAATGCTCTTTTCACTAATTACTTCATTATAAGAGTCAATAACTGAGGAGATTACCGTTTGAGTTTGTTCTTCTGTTAATCCAACGTAAACGGGAAGAGTAATTTCTTGCATCCAAAATAATTCACTTTTTGGATAATCACTCATTTCATATCCTTCATTTTTATAAAAAGAAAGTAAAGGTAGAGGTTTATAATGAACATTTACTGATACCTCTTTATCGAAGATTTTTTGTATAATTCTATTTCTTTGCTCGATAGTTATCCCATTGATTCTCAATAAATATAAATGGTAAGATGATTCTCTATTTTGTGTTTTGTAAGTGGGCACAATTGCCCAATTGTGTTTACTAAAAGCTAATGTGTAATGTGAAAATATTTTTTTTCTGATTGGCAGGTTTTTTCTGGCATATCTTTTTATTTCTACCAAACCAATGGAAGCTAAGATATCGGTCATGTTACATTTAAAACCTGCTGAAAAAACGTCATACTCCCATGCACCTTTTTGAGTTTTAGCAAATGCATCTTTACTCTGCCCATGTAAAGAAAGGGTGTTTAATTCCTTATACAATTTATTGTTCTCAAATGGCTTTGGTAAATTAATGCAAATAGCTCCGCCTTCTGCCGTGGTAAGATTTTTTACCGCATGAAAAGAGAAAACTGTAAAGTCACAAAGGGTTCCTACCTTTTTTTTGTTAAAAATTGCTCCAAATGAATGAGCGGCATCCGATATTACTAATATTCTACCTAGTGTTTTTTGAATTTCGTTAGTAGGTAAGAATAAATTTTTTATTTCTATAGAATTAATTAAATTTAAAAGTTTTTCATATTCTATTGGCAACCCTCCTAGATCTACAGGAATAATTGCTTTGGTTCGAGGGGTAATGGCTTTTCTAATGGCTTCTATTGATATACAAAAATCATCATCAATATCTACCATAACAGGTTTTGCCCCACAATGAATAATTATATTGGCTGTTGCACAATATGTATAAGCAGGTAGTATTACTTCGTCCCCTTCCTTAATCCCAAACCAATGTAAAAGCATTTCGGCACCAGCTGTCCAAGAGTTGACGGCTAATACGTCATTTACAGATACATACTTGCCAATTTCTTTTTCAAATTCTTTTGTTTTTGGCCCAGTGGTTATCCAGCCAGAAAGTAAGGCTTCTGAAACTGCCTTAACTATTTTTTTGTCAATATTTGGTGGCGAAAATGGGATCATTAGTTTTTAAATTCTTAGTATATAAATTCATTTTTCTGTTATTTGTATTAGTAAAGGTGCATTTTAATTGATAATTCATTTTTTTGTAAAAAAGATTTGCCCTTTCATTTTCTTGACTGTCAGTCGTTAGCCATAGCTTCATGATAGATTTGTCAATTATAAGCTTTTCAAAACCTAAAAAACACTGTTGACTTATCCCTGTTCCTTGATATTCGGGATCAGTACAGATTGACAACAACCATCCACCTTCTGTCGGCTCAAAGCCATCATTCTTCCCAAGTAGATTTTTGATAATTCTTAATATATTTTTTGGCTTGTAAACTATGGTTGGAAAGGCTGATAATAATAGACTTAATCCTTCATTTCTAATCAATGACTTATAAAAGCCTTTGATTTGATTAGTCCCTATTGCAAAAGCGATTATTCTATCTCCATTAAAAATACCTAAACCCAATCCATTTTCTGATTTTATTGTTTTTTCGTAAAAAGTATTTAAAAATCTTTCACCTAATGATGTCAGAAAGAAATTTGGAAATGCTAAAATATGTAGCTTTGCTAGCAATTTGGCATCTTTTATTGTTAGTTCTCTTATGTCATTTTGTGTTTTCATTGGCAATTTCGATTATTGCTTCGCATAATTTTTCACAGCTATTTCTTTTAGAATAGTTTTCTAATCCAAATTTAAGCCCTTTTTCACCCATTTCTATAAGTTTTTTTTTTGGCAAAGTTATTATTTTTTTCATTGCATCAGATAACCAATCTGCGTTTTCAGGCTCACCTATCCAACCACATTGAGCATCAGAAATCGCTTTTGCTGTATCACTTTCTGAATCCACAGTTGAAATAATAGGCTTTGCAGAAAACAAATAGGCTATTAATTTTGATGGAATTGAACTCATAGCCGCTTTTTTCTTTACTGGAAGAAGGAATAAATCAGCTTGACTTTGTATTTCTGCGACTGCTTTCGAACCTGAAGGTATTTCAAGAAAACTAACATTAGACACTGACAATTCTTTTACTAATTCTTTGCATTTTTCCTTATCACTTCCATTACCTACAATCCATAATTCTGCATTGGGTAAACGAGCAATATTAAATGCCCTAATAAGCAAATCAACGCCAGCAACTGGCCCGATATTTCCTAGATACATAAAGATAAAGTTCTTCTTAATTTTTGCCTTTTCTAAGGCTGTACGTTGATGTATTTCTATAAATGCGGATTCATCCTGCCAATTTGCAACAAATAAAATCTTTTTTTTTTTAATTTTTCGCTCTTCTTGATAGATGGAGCTCATGTTTTTTGAA
>JANNWE010000127.1:0-4329 GCA_031414675.1 Cytophagaceae bacterium | reverse complement strand
ATAAAGTGGTACCAGCATAATAGTCATCACCAGCACGAGCGGCATATCTTCCAGTTATTAATGCTATTCTGGAAGGAGTACAAGAGTATTCTACATTAAAATTTGTAAGCCTTATGCCTTCTTTACCTATTTTGTCTATGTTGGGAGTAGGAACTCCCCTACTCCCACCATAAGAACTTACTTCACCCATTCCTATATTATCTGGAAAAATCAATACCACATTTGGCCGAATTTGGGCATGTGATGATGAAAATTTTAAAAGAATTAAGGATATTGCAAGAAAATATTTAAGTTTAATATCATTCATTTTTAAACAATTTTTGAGTTTTAAATAGCCTAAAATACCACTTCGTTTTGTGTAAAAAACAATTACTTTTCTAATTCTAGAATTTCAAAATCATATTCATTTTTTTCGTCATTCTTGAAATCAATCTTGGAAACAATTTTCCATTTTTCGAAAAGTGAAATATCAAAAAAAGCATCTCCATCAATTTTAATTTTTACTTTAGTAAGATAAATCTTATTTACCAAATTTACCGATAGATTATAAATTTTCTCCCCCCCTATTATGAAAATCTCGTCTTTTTCAGATTTATTTTTGGCAATTTCAATGGCTTTTTCTAACGAATTTGCAATTTCACAGCCATCAATTTTCAAGTCTGTACTTCTAGAAATTACAATATTTAATCTATTAGGTAAAGGTTTTCCAATCGAATCAAAAGTCTTTCTTCCCATTATAATTGCATGACCTGAAGTTCGCCGTTTAAAAAATTTTAAATCCTCAGAAAGTCTCCAAAGCAATTCGTTATTTTTGCCTATTGCCCCATTTTCTGAAACAGCTACTATTATAGAAATCGTCATTATTATTTACCAATATTTTTAAACAAATATGCAAGAATTTTAGCTTAACTTCGTCAAATAGTAGTATAAATAGTTTTCTAATTAAATTAAATGAGGATATAAATGAAAAATAAAGTAGCACTCGTTACCGGAGGTTCTAAAGGAATAGGCCTTGGCATTGCGGAAGAATTAATAAAAGAAGGAGTAAAAGTTGTGATAACTGGCAGAAACGAAGCGGATGTTGATGCAGCTTCCAAATATTTAAATGGTATTTCCTCTGAAAGCACTTTGGGTTTGGTTTCAGATGTAAGAAATTATGAAGATCAAATTATAGCTGTACAACAAACGGTGGCAAAATTTGGTCATTTAGATATTTTAATAGCCAACGCAGGTGTAGGGCATTTTGGAAACATTACCGACCTTAGTCCTGAGCAGTGGAAAGAAACCATCGACATTAACCTCACTGGGGTTTTTAATTCAGTGAAAGCCAGCTTAGAACAAATTAAGAAAAATAAAGGCTATATAATTACTATTTCAAGTTTGGCTGGCACAAACTTCTTTGCAGGGGGAGCAGCATACAATGCTAGTAAATTTGGTTTAGTGGGTTTTTCACAAGCTATTATGATGGATTTAAGAAGCCATGGCGTAAAAGTTACTACTATAATGCCAGGTTCTGTAACCTCTTATTTTAACAATCATGAACCCAATGAATCAGACGCTTGGAAAATTCAGCCACAAGATATTGGACAAATGGTATGCGATTTATTGAAAATGCCAGCACGAACTTTGCCAAGCAAGATTGAGGTTAGACCAAGTTTTCCTAAATAATATTATTTGCAATATTTTTTAAAAAGTTCTTTAGCTTTAGTTTGCTCCAAAAAAACGAGTTGCTGGTAATCTCCGCAGGCCTCTTCTTTTTTACGAAGCAAAATATTACAAGCCGCTCGCTGATAATAAGCATCAATATTTAGTGCATCAAAATCTATAGCTTTTTTATAATAAGATTCGGCTTGACGAAAAGATTTTCTTTCAAAAAAATCATTTCCATAGCTAAAATAGGTTTTAGAATATTCAGAAGAATCTATATTTGATTGCGATTTGGTAGGGTTAAAATCCAGATTGAAATCATACTCGACCTCCACATTAACTTTTTCTCCTAAAAATTCAGCGGGTAGCCACTTTCCTTTTGTTTTAGCAACCGCGGCAATCAGTTTTTGATTGTATCTATCATTAGAGGTGGCTAAAATCCGGGTTCCTTTTATTTCTCCTTTGGTATTTATTACAAACCGCACCACAAAACCCCCTTTTTTAAATTCAGGAAACTCAAATTTCTCAAAAACGTAATCCATTGCAGTTTGAGCTTTGTCTATAAAATAAGGCTCCAGTTTTCCCGGTAAAATTTTGTATACTCTTTCGCCACTTTTTGATAAATAAGATTCCGGAGTAAAACTTAAATCGACAAGCTTTTTGGGTCTAAATATCAGTTTAAAGGCAAGAGGATCGTTGGATAAGTTGGCTTGATCTAAAACTAAAGAGATGTCATCCAATTTTTTAATTTGGAAAATCATCTTATTGAAAGTTAATAGGCTATCTTTTAGTCTGTAATTATAATTAAAAGCCCTACCTCCATACATTACCCTTACGCTATCTTTACTAAAGAAATTTAAATCAAAATTCCATGAGTTTATTGTTCTATCGAATATTTTACTGCTGTCCTTTTTCAAAATCTCTTGCTTCATCCAATGATTAATAAGAAGTTTTGAAAAATCTTGTTGTCCATAGGCTGAACAACAAAAAACTATAAAAATAAATAAAAACAAATGCTTCATATGCTATTTTAAAAACCCAAAAGCAATAAAAAAAAATACTTCAAAATCTATAACGTTCATAAATATAGAATAGTGAGATTAATCTATCAAATTATTTGGAAGAATTTAAATATTTTACTGCGGCAGATACCCAATCAGGCTCGTCTTCAGACAACAAAACATCCGGTTTTATGCCCACATTCTCTATTGGTTTTTCAGGTAATCTATAGCTAATACCTAATGCTACTGCTAATCTCCAACCAAAACAAGGCAAACCCCAGTCACGTACTTCTGTATAATCAGCAAAGCCTTTTGTGTTAGTACCCATTAAAATTGTCTTTGGGCTTTGTTTGGCTTCAAGGCATAAACTTTCTGCAGCACTAGCTGTATTTTTGTTCACCAAAATCACTACTTTTTTAGGATTAAGCGTATTGGGTTCAAATTCAAATGTTCTGTCGGGACCATCAAACATTTTGCCCATATTAAACTGCATTTTCTTTGTGATTTCTCTAAGTTTTGGATCTAAATTATCTTTATACTGCGGATAATCTTGAATAGCCTTTAATTCATGGTTCAATAAAATCAAATTTTCTTGAGTTGCTCTAATTTTTGATCCTTTACGAACTATAGGGCCATTAGCAATAAATGGAAAAACGGCATCAAAAGCATTTTCATCGCCCCCTGAATTATTTCTAAAATCAATAATTAAATTTTTTGAACTTCTAATTAAGTCACTGTTTTGATTTACCAATTCCTTAATATAAGTTGGTGCATTAGGAATAGTAAAAGGTGGTAAAACTAAAAGTGTATTGTCTGCGTCAATTTTTTCTACTCTATAGTCCGCCATTTGATGATCTAACTCATATTGGGACGCCAATTCTTTGTTTTTTGAACTATATTTTACCATTTTGAAAATATTATCAATCGAGATCATATTTTTAACCTGGCGAGTTAGCGTATTTTCTGAACTAAAGTCGGCATAATAATATTTAGTTTTAAACCTATTAGGACTGATTTTTTCTAGTTCAAATTTGTTTTTACCGAACACCCAAAGATGGTCCCTTTTAGATAATAGGAATCCAAAAAAAATATTAGAGTTAAGACCATCCCTAACAATTCCAACTTTATATCCCTTGTCGTCACTTTCCCAAATACCTTCTATGTCATCTAAAGTAGCCTCTTTTACATTTAAATAAGCCTGGAATTCTTGTTCAGAAACAAATTTCTGCATTCCCACTTTACCTGCTCTTTCAGTAATAACTGAAATGGGCTCTGAATTATCAATTGAAGTCATGGTATTTATAAACAAATGACCGTCTTTAAAAAAATCAAGCCAATCATTAAGAATTCCCAAACACTCTTTTGGGTCAGTTACGCCTCTAGCCTTCTCTCTAACTTTTTTAGTAAGCTCATCATAGACAGGCTTAGTTTTAAGATTTACTTTCATATCAAAAGCGGAGTAATTGTCTGTTACTTTCTGATAAATTTCAGTAAAATTTTTCTGACAATTGCATTCACTCTGAGCTTTTGAAAGTGTTGACAAAAACATACAAACTATAAAAAAAATATATCTCATGGGTGTTAATTAAATTATTGCAAAAACTATAAAACTAATTTCATGCCTAAATTATTCTATTTCTAAATTTTTTTCATCCTCTAATTCCAAATATTGAATTGGGGC
>JANNWE010000126.1:0-2527 GCA_031414675.1 Cytophagaceae bacterium | reverse complement strand
AAAAAAGTGATTGGCTATCATACCTCAGAATATTTTGAAGACGATTTGATATTAATCGGGTTCAATTTGCCCCATTGGTTTTGAGCAGAAGATGTTTTTTATCAAAACAATAGCCCTAAAAAACCAGCTTCAATTGTAATTCAATTTAGAATTGATAGTTTTGGAGAGCATTTTTTTGACTTAACAGAAATGAAAAAAATACAAGTATTGTTTGAAAATGCTAAGAACGGGGTAGCCTTCAAAGGGGAAACAAAAGAAAGAATAAATACAATAATTAGAGGAAACATTCAAAAAACAGGAATCCAAAAATTCTTGATTTTAATAGAAATATTAGAAATTATGGCTCAAAGCAAAGAAGCATATTTACTTTCTGAAGTTGGAATGCAAGGCCTAAGTTATAAAGATTCTGCACGCATGAATATTGTTTTCGATCAACTTTTTAAGCATTTTAAAGAAGAAATCACAATAGATCAAATGGCTGAAAAAACAAACCTTTCAAAAGCTGCCTTCTGCAGATATTTTAAGGCTAGGACACAAAAAACGTTCATAGAGTATTTAAATGCCGTAAGATTAAACCATGCATGCAAACTTTTACAAGAATCAGAAATGGATATTTCTGAAATATGTTTCGAATCAGGATTTAACAATCTCTCGAATTTCAATAGAATGTTCAAAAAAAAAATTTTGACTAATCCAAAAACATATAGAAAAAGAATTTTAACATAAATCTAAAGTCCAAATTTGCTCCAAATTTCTGGCTGATCCATCTCAAATATTAATTTCACTTTATTAATAGGATGATGGAACTCGAGTTTAAATGCACGTAAAAAAATACTTCCATCTATACTACTACGACTATACCCATATTTTAAATCTCCCACAATAGGAGATCCAATAAAGGCTAATTGAGCTCGAATTTGATGAAAACGGCCAGAAAACAATTGAATCTGCAAAAGATGATACCGTTCAGAAGAACGTAAAATTTCAATTTTCAAAGACGCTTTTTTATAATCTTTTCGCTCAAAAACACTCACCACGGCTTTATTGGATATTTTACCTAACCAATGTTCTAAAACATCAACCTCTAGTATTGGCTTCTCTTTTACAACCGCCAGATAGGACTTTATTACCTTTTTAGTCTGAAAGTCTTCACTTAATTTAGAAGCAACTTCTTTATTTTTTGCTAAAACTAAAAGCCCAGAAACCCGCTGATCTAATCTATGAACCACATAATAATTTGGATAAAGAGATTGTACATTTTGCCCATTTTTAGATTGAACTGCCAATTTAGAAGGCTTTGCTAAAACTAAAATCCACTCATCTTCAAACATAACTTTCATTCTCAAAATTAAAAAGAATGTTTTAGAATCTATCAATAACTCATTTTTCAATTAATCGAAATTATTAAAATATCATTTGAGATTGCAAAAAAATTAAGTTTTAAAAAGCATAAAGACGAAAAAATAATTTCTTTTGTTTTAAATTTGGAAATACATAAAAAAGCTGAAAGACTTTATTCTATTTTTTTTTAAAATATGAAATATTTTTTAGTAGTGTTTTTTTTATTTTCATATAAGCTAAACGCTCAATTGAATATCTCCAATTTCCCTTTAGATTATCAGTTGATTCCAAGAAATGAAACTAATATTGGTGTAATAGAAATTTATGGTGAATATATAAACACCCAATGTGATTCAATCAGAATTGATTTATATAGAAATGATACGTTAGTTAATAAAATTACAAGATCTAATATCAACTTTAATATACAAATTAAGCTATATGCAGAACTTTCTGAATATAGAATTAATTTTCTTGCAAAAATTAATTCCAATTGGAATGTATTGAAAACAGCAAATAAACTTTTATGTGGTGATGCCATATTGCTATATGGGCAATCTAACATGAGTGCTTCTTCGGGGGTAGATTATTTCAATAGCACCTATTCTGACAAGTTTTTAAGAAATTATTCTTATTCTCTATTTCAACCTAATCTATTGCTTTGGTTCCCAGGCAAACAACCTTATGCGCAAGTAGGAAGTATTGGAAATCATCTCATGTTAAATATTGTTGAACATTCAAAAATTCCAATATGTATTATTAATGCTTCTAATGAGGGTAATAATGTTTTAGCACTAACTCAAGAAAATCCAAGCAATAGAATGGATAATACCTTTCCTTACGGAAGGTTGTTATCAAGATTGTTTTATGGGGGCTTAATAAATTATGTAAAAATGATGGTTTATTTTCAAGGCGAAGCAGAAGCCAACACAGCTAACGACAATTGTTTGACCTACCCTGCCAATTGGAGCATTTTATTTAACAAATTAAAACAAGATCTGCCAAACCTAAAAAAACTATATGAGGTTCAAATAAACGTTATGACTAATAGTATTGTGATAGAACAAGCGGGTTTTTTGAGAGATTTTCAAAGAAAAACCAAAATTCTTTTTCCTAAAGACGTAGAATCCTACTCTGCCATTGGACAAAATATTTATGACGGTATACATTATGGATACGGAAGTTA
>JANNWE010000125.1:0-3115 GCA_031414675.1 Cytophagaceae bacterium | reverse complement strand
TAATTTGCCTTTAGAAATTAAATATAAAACAGGTTTCACAGAAGTAAATGTTGGAGAAGATGGTAAAATGAATTTGGCTGTTAATAAAAAACAATACAAATCTTTAAAGAAAGTGTATAAAATTTGTCCAACTACAGTCGCTTCATATTCTGCAGCTAATTGTGTAAAAGACCCACCCTTAAAAGTTAATAAAGCATAGGTTTCTAGTCCTTCCGCAATGGTTGGTGGTGGAAAACCGGGAGAATGTGTAAAACAAACCTTGAGTTTTACTGGTTCAGCCAAAACAGAAGATGTTTCTTCTAAAATAACTACACAAGAAGTTACGCTAATAGGAGCCTATAAAAAAATGGGTAAGCTTCAAAAAGGGGAAACAGCAGATAAATTTATGTGCTTAGGTACTTATTCAGTTCCAGCCAAAAGTTGTTTACAATATGCTATTAATGGAACAAGCACGTATGATCAGATAATTGAAGTTTGTGATAATGGTTCAGTTAATCCCAATGAGAAAATCTCTTTACCTTTTAGCATGAAGTCAAACATCACCAAACAAGAAGTGATGGTAGGAGATTATGGCAAAGTATATATGAGTTTAACTAAGAAACAATATAAGAAATTATCGAAAGTATTCAAGCGTTGTTGCAGTGATGGCAGCAAGGGGAAATGCTAAAAAATAACAAACATAAAAAAAGCCTTCAATTTGAAGGCTTTTTTTATGTTTAATGACCAATGGTTAATAATTTTATTTAATTTTTTGAATAGTTTTAGTACTTATTAATAAGACTATTTTACATTCCAATTTAATAATTTTTCGAAGGCTTCATGAGTTTTTTCGAAGTTGAAAGCTCCAATAATATCTTCCATCATTTTTTGTATTTGGTCATTACATAAGTTACCAATACTACCTTCTAACGTATGATTTAAGTTTTTTTGGGGAACAAAATTACCTTTTTCTATTTCCTCTCCAATTTGTTTATACGCATCTCTAAATGGTACTCCATTTAAAACCTTTTGATTTACATTTTCCACACTATAGAGCAAATTATATTTTGAATCATTTAAAATATCTTTTTTTACTTCTAAATGTTTTATCATAAATGTTGAAATATTTAAGCACTCTATTACCTCTTCAATTGCTGGCATAATGATTTCTTTTAGTAATTGAAATTCTCTGTGGTAACCTGAAGGCAAATTGCTTTGGACAAAAGCAATTTCTACCCCAATGGCTTTTAATTTATTGGCTTTTCCTCTCAAAAGTTCAGCAACATCTGGATTTTTTTTATGTGGCATAATGCTTGAACCCGTAGTCATTTCCTCAGGGAGATTTATAAATCCAAAATTTTGACTGTTATAAAGGCAAACGTCCATAGCCATTTTTGAAATGGTGTTGGCCAAACTTCCAATTGCATTTGCCAAAAGATATTCCATTTTGCCTCGAGTCATTTGGGCATAAACGACATTGTAATTTAGGTCATCAAAGCCTAAAAGTTCTGTGGTGAGTTTGCGGTTTAGTGGGAAAGAAGAACCATAACCAGCTCCTGAGCCTAAGGGATTTTTGTTTATTACTTTATAAGTACTTTGCAAGATTATAAGGTCATCTATCAAACTTTCGGCGTAGGCACCAAACCAAAGCCCGAATGATGAAGGCATAGCAATTTGCAAATGTGTATAACCAGGAAGTAAGCTGCCTTTGTTTTTATTACTTTGAATTATTAAAGCGTCAAAAAGCTTTTTTGTCTCTATGGTGATTTCTTCAATTTGTGCTCGAAAAAACATTTTTAAATCCACAAGAACTTGGTCATTTCGTGACCTTCCACTATGGATTTTTTTGCCAATATCTCCTATTTTTGAAGTTAGCGTATATTCTATTTGAGAATGTACATCTTCTATGCCATCAATTATTTTAAATTTTCCTTGTATTATATCTTCTTTATATATAGAATTGCACTCAGAAATAATTTTTTCCAGTTCCTGCTTCTCTAATAAATCGATACTCGTAAGCATAATTGCATGAGCCATCGATCCAAACAAATCAAAAGGTGCCAGTTTAATATCGAGTTCACGGTCCTTGCCGACAGTAAATTTTTCGATTGTTTCGTTAGTTTTTAATGTATTTCCTTTTTGCCAGAGTTTCACTTTTTTTAACAATTGTTTTTCAGTTACAAAGAAACGAAAAATTGTTCCCAACTCAAGTGATTAGGGTAAAATAGAAGGGTAAAAAAGATTGAAAATAATTGTAATTGCAAAATAAGTTTTTTAGCATGGTTTTTGCAAGTAATATAATAATTCTTGTGCTTAAAAATGGCCTAGTTGGTGATTTAGTGTATAATCCAACGATTTTGGCATTTAGGGCAAAAAGAAAAATAGGTAAAAATTGGTCAGATTTAGTTCGAAAGTAACACAATACAACAGGACAAAATCCGTGCCAGAAAAAAATTGAGTGAATCTATAAGCATGAAAAGAAATTTTACTTTAAAAAAGTTTAATTCGTTATTTTGCATTTTTCCAAAGTCTATTTTGGTTAAGATGTTATTTTGTGTTTTTACGGTTTCAGGACTTAATTTATGTGCATTTTCTAAGCCAATAAATGATGCTAAAGTTGCAAAAGATTGGGCAAAACTTACGCTGCATATATTAAAAACAACAAAAGGAGGTTCTCCCACTTTTAATTCTAGGTTTTTGGGATATGTTGGCTTAACAATGTACGAAAGCGTTGTTAAAGGAAGCAAAAATCAATTATCCTTAGTTGGCAAAATTAACGGTCTTGACTATTTACCCCAATTCGATCAAAAAAGAAGAATAAACTGGATTCTATCTTTAAATGCTGGACAAGCTCAGATAATAAAGCATATTTATGGATTTACTACTTACACGAATCTTGCAAAAATTGATAGTTTAGAAAAAATTATTTTACAATCCAACTCTGCAGGTTTAAAAGAAATTGATATAGCTGCTTCTTTAGATTACGGTAGAAAAATTGCCGATGCTATTTTTGAATACTCTAAAACGGATGGTGGGCATTTAGGTTATTTAGATAATTTCGATTCTACGTTTGTAATAAAAAATGGAAACGGTATTTGGACACCACCTATTAAAGGCCAATCAGAAGTTTCCTTAC
>JANNWE010000124.1:0-4214 GCA_031414675.1 Cytophagaceae bacterium | reverse complement strand
CTTCCACAAGAAGCCTATCATTTAGAGAAGATTAAGAAGATTATTAGAACTGAAATTCCGCAAGAGGCCATTCCTGATAAAGTTTTTATTGAAGAAACTTCATTTGAAGAAAGCCAGGAAATGCTTAAAGAATTGGATGATCAACGAAAAAAAGAAGATCCAGATTTTAAAGGAGCTTTTCACGAAAAATCCGCTAAAAACTTACGTTTTGAAAAGGCAAATACAGCAAAGCCGAAGTCTACTCCGAAAGCAAAACCAAAAAGCTCTGGCAATAAATCGAAAGGAAACCGAAGTGCTGGAAATAAGCCTTCAGGAAAGAGTTTCTCTAAAAAAAGAGGATAGATGGAATTGATATTGATTTTTTTTACTTGGTTTGACTCCTCTCGATTTTAATCAAATATTTACAATTTTTAATAACTTATTTTTTACTTTTAAAATTTATAATATTTTGATTTATAGCATTTTGTATTTTATTAATTTTCATTAAATGGGTTTGCCTATTCAATTAATTTGTAAATCAATATGCCCCACTTTTTTCAGTATTTATAAGTCCATTATACTCTGAAAGGGCAGAATTAGCAGCAGTTTTTAATCCTGATGAATCATTAAAAGTAGTTACAAATCGGAAACCCATCTTTGAAAGCATTTGGGAATTGGAGGGGGAGCCAGCATGGATGCCTACTTTTAGATTATTTTCTGCTGCCACATCAAGAATTTCTTGAAGGACGGCTATAAAAGTCGGATCTGTAAAATCAGCCATTTTTTTAAAGCCCATTGAAAGCGACAAGTCCCATGGCCCCACATAAAATCCATCTAAATTTTCGACTTTAGCGATTTCTTGTATATTTTTAATTGCATCAGGAGTTTCTATCATTGCCAATGTAATAGTGTTGGCATTTGCATTTTCAAAATAGTTTTCGCCATAAACAAAATTTGCTCGCAAAGGACCAAAACTGCGTATGCCTTTGGGATAATATTTTGTGGCTTTTACAAAATTGTCTGTCTCTTTTGCATTATTTATCATGGGGCAAATAAGACCCATAACTCCTGCATCGAGCATAGCCATAATAAATGCTGGATCGTTTTGAGGCAAACGTACAAATGGAGCGGATTGGCTTCCATTCATAGCTTGCAACATCGGTAGTATTGCGGGTAAACTATTTGCTAAACCGTGTTGAGCATCAATGGTCATTACATCAAAACCCACTTTTGATAAAATCTCCGCAGTCCATGAACTTGGTATAGTCACCCAAGCATTAGTTAGCGTTTGGTCTTGTTGCCATTTTTCTTTTATACTAATCATTTTCTTCCCAGTTCAAAGACCTCGTAATGGCCTTTTTCCATCCTTTATGATATTTTTCTCTTTTTTCTTCCGCTAATTTAGGGTTCCAAGTTTTGTCAATACCCCAATTGTCTATCAAATCTTCAAAACTTTCCCAATATCCTACAGCTAGACCGGCAGCATAAGCAGCACCTAAGGCTGTGGTTTCTACCATCATTGGGCGGATTACGGGTACTTTTAGCATATCAGACTGAAACTGCATTAACAGCTCATTAATAGTCATTCCACCATCCACTCTTAAAGAAGAGATTTCTATACCAGCATCTTTTTCCATTGCTTCGAGCACATCTAAAGTTTGATAAGCAGTGGCTTCTAAAACAGCTCTTGCTATATGATTTTTGTTCACATAGCGAGTTAGCCCGGCTATTACTCCTCGAGCGGAGTTTTCCCAATATGGAGCATACAAACCAGAAAATGCAGGTACAAAATACGCTCCTCCATTATCTACTACAGCTTCGGCTAATTGTTGAATCTCACTACTTTCTTTTATTAAGCCTAGGTTATCACGTACCCATTGTACTAATGCTCCTGCCATAGCCACAGATCCTTCTAGTGCATAATGTACGGCTTGGTTTTCGAATTGATAGGCTACCGTGGTTAATAGACCATATTTTGAAGGAATAGCTTTTAATCCAGTATTTAAAAGCATAAAGCATCCAGTACCATACGTGTTTTTTGCTTCGCCTGGTTTAAAACATGTTTGGCCCACCAATGCAGCTTGTTGGTCACCCAAAATTCCAGCTAAAGGCACTCCTTGTAAAGGTTCCGCTACAATGGTTCCATAATTCATGCTACTTGGTTTTATTTCAGGAAGCATAGCTTTAGGAATACCTAGCTTGTCTAAAATTTCAGTGTCCCACTTTAGGGTATTTAAGTTCATGAGTTGGGTACGCGAAGCGTTTGTAACATCCGTAATGTGTAGACCATTGTTAATACCCCCTGTTAAATTCCAAACCAAAAACGTATCCATGTTGCCAAAAAGGGCTATCCCATCCTCTGCATCTTTTCTTAAACCTTCGATGTTTTCTAGTAACCACTGAATTTTTAGGCCACTAAAATAAGTGGCTAATGGTAAACCCGTTTTAGCTCTAAACCAATCGCTTCCAATCGTTTTTTCAAGTTCTTCTACACGTTTTCCAACCCGAGTATCTTGCCAAACTAAGGCATTATAATAAGGTTTTCCGGTTCTTTTATTCCAAACTACGGTGGTTTCTCTTTGGTTAGTAATTCCACAAGCTACAATATTGCTAATTTTAATTTCTTTTTTTATTCTTGCGTTGGCTATAACTTCTAATGTATTATGCCAGATTTCTTCAGTATTGTGTTCTACCCAGCCTGGTTGTGGAAAAATCTGTTCATGCTCTTTTTGAGCTACAGAAACAATATTTCCTTTTTTATCGAAAAATATACATCGCGTACTGGTGGTTCCTTGGTCTATAGAAGCTATTAATTTCATTTATTTAAGGTTTTGTTTAGAACATTAGTTCTGTGTTTTAAAATTATTTTATTTTGATTTAGCACATGTTTTCAGCACATTTTTATTCTTCAAAACATAGGCATCGTCATTTCCTTTGATTGCCAATTCCATCGATTTTTCAGCGTTTGGAACTGCAATGTCACATTGGCCTAGTTTTGCCGCAATTCTGGCAACTAACTGGTAGGTCCAATATTCTTTATCTTTTTCCACTACTTGTTGTGCCCAAATAAGTGCTTGTGGCAAATTTATATTGTTTTCATAATAATAATCAGCGGCCGCCATTAATGTACTTTCGGTGGGATTTTCAGCTTTTGTTTTTTCAATTATTTCAGATAAAATTTGATCTTGAACGTTTTGTTGCACTTTAAAACGCACAGCGGTTTTTTCCCAGGCAATACTGATATAGGCCGAAGTGGTGGTATATTCTGCAAATTCTATTTTAAAATGCTCCACTTTGTTTTTAAGTTTTTGAGGAACTACTTCAAAACTCATCACATCTTTTTTGGGATCATATTCATAAGCTCCCCATTTTTGGTCTTCGCTGTTAAAAATAATTTTCCATGTTTTTAATCCTGGAATCGTATATAACCCATAACTCCCAGCTTTTACCATTTGGCCATTTATTGATACATCAGCATCAAATTTTATGCTTGTAATTTGGTTTGCACCTGTTCTCCAAACTTTACCGTAGGGCACTAGGTTTCCAAATATTACTCGGCCTTTTATGGATGGGCGACTGTAGTTAAGTGTAATTCTTGTCAATCCCATTTCTTGGCTAATAGTAGTATTAGGGCTTGGCTGTGGAGTTCTAATTTGAGAAAAAGCGGAAAAATTTGCGACTAATAAAAAAATAAAAATACCTTTCTTCATGTTGATTAGCTAGTTTAATTTTAACAAATATAAATAGGCTTTACGATATTTAATACTTACATTTTGAATTGTCTTTTTCAATATAATAGCTTTTAAAGTTTTTCGCCTTTGCATCCATACACCCTTTTAAATTCAAGATTTCTACTTTTCTAAATTCAATGGGATGGCTTTCGCTTTGTAATGAAATGGATCCTTCTGTTAATCTTTTACCATCTATTTTTATTAAAGGGTCGAAACCACTTACCACTCCACCACCAATTACTGGTTTTTGGTAAGTCATTACTAATTCATTGTTGACAAAATGCCTAATTATTGAGTCTCCTAAAACTTCGACTTCTGCTCTTACCCATTGATCGCCATCAAAAGTTTTTGAAGTAGAATTTATACAATGCCTTGTATCCAATTTGTTTTCATACACTACATGGGTGCCAGGGGTGCATAAATTACAATTCGTTCTTGATTTCCCATTGCTTAATCCTCCTAAGAGTTGCACTTCAATTGAAATGGGAAAATCTTGGTCTTTTA
>JANNWE010000123.1:0-2231 GCA_031414675.1 Cytophagaceae bacterium | reverse complement strand
GGACGTTGGAGAGCATACGTAAAGAAAGGACACGGTGGAAATGCTGGACTAAAACCACTGACTTTCGACCACATAAAAAGACACTTTAAATACTCTATACTTGACATATACAAATCAACAACAGACGACCAAATTATTATTGACAGAGAAAGTTGGTGGAAAGAAGTATTACAAAGCAGACAATTTGGATATAATGAAAACTAACGGACGAGAAAGAACCACTGGCTATAATATCACCTACCCAAAAGGCGGGGTTTCGTGCTCCGCAGACAGTTTTGTGGTAGCTGAAAGTTCAGTTCTCCGAATGAAGTTTAGTGGTAAAAATCCCGCCCTTCGGGTAGCTGCAAAACGTTATCGTTCATACTATTACGTATTCCAGTTAAAGGAGGCCAGCCAAGTTGAGATTTATTTTGATTTTAAGGTATTCAATAAAATACCTCAATTTTAATAATTCAGAACTTCAGTTTCTCAGTATTAATTATTACAGTTACCAGCAGAATAGTGGAAAAAAAACTTAAATTTAAATTAGCCATAAGGTGGTACACTTTCATGCGATTAGGTGGTACATTTTGTTAGGATTATACACCATTGGCTAGATACAATTTTGTAACCACGGATTTCAATCCTTGGTATATACAAAAAAAAGCATTCATGAGTACCTTAGGAACGGTATCTATATATCAAACAAAGTTCTGACTTCAAAAAGGCAATAAAATTACAAACTCAGAACCTACTCTTTCATTGGTGTCCACCTTCAGCTCCCCACCATGTGCTTTGACAATATCATAGCTCAAACTCAATCCCAGACCAATTCCCTGCCCACTGGGTTTGGTAGTGAAAAAAGGCTGAAAGATTTTAAATTTTGATGCTATGGTTTGCCAAAGACTCCGAAGATTGGTAAAAATACGATCTTTTGAAGCTACAAAAACCCAAATTTCAATTAGTCTTTAAGTAATATACTAATTTTTGTTTAATGTTTTTAATAAATAATTAAACAAAATCCAAATTGGCTTGTTAGGTTACTATTACAAACAATTTAATAAAACAAAATGAGAAAATTATTTTTTACGCTATCATTAGCTGTTGCATCTTTTACAGTATCTGCACAAACAAAAGACGTTGTAGATATTGCCATCAGTTCTGCTGATCATACTACATTAGTTGCTGCAGTAAAAGCTGCTGATTTAGTGGGAACTTTGAAAAGTGCAGGACCTTTTACAGTTTTTGCCCCAACTAATGCTGCCTTTGCCAAATTACCAGCTGGAACAGTTGAATCTCTACTTAAGCCAGAAAACAAATCTAAACTAGCAAAAATTCTTACTTACCATGTTGTAAGTGGTAATTTAGATGCAGCGGCTGTGATGAAAGCTATAAAAGACGGGAAAGGAAAAGTTGTTTTAACAACAGTTAGTGGAGGTAAGTTAACAGCCTCAATAGACGAAGGTAAAGTAAAATTAACCGATGAAAATGGAGGTGCTGCATATGTAACTGCTACTGACTTGAAAGGGTCTAACGGAGTTATCCATGTAATTGACGGTGTGGTACTGCCTAAATAATAAATTTTTTTTTATTGCATAAAAACTCGCTGAAAAATTTGGCGAGTTTTTTGTTGCCTTTATCTTTGATTTAAAAAATATCTACAACCGACACGACTTAAAAAAAATTGGATTATCAATGATTTATAAACAAAAATAATTCAAAATATAATTTTAATTTTTATAAAAATTGATTCAAAATGGGAATGTTATGATAAACTCTGTACCCTGACTCTCAACACTCTCCACTTCAATCGTCCCCCCGTGCCCCTTTGTCACAATATCATAGGCTAAGCTCAAACCTAAACCCGTACCTTGGCCTGTAGGCTTTGTGGTAAAAAAAGGTTGGAAGATTTTAGCTTTGGTGGCTTCGGTCATGCCAATGCCGTTGTCTTTTATAGCTATTAGCAATTGGCTATTAGCGGTTAGCTGGGTGGTGACAGTAACTTTGGGTTCATATCCTGTTTCTCATTTTTTGCTTCGTTCGTTTACTGCCCAAAAAGCATTATTTATTAAATTTAACAATACTCGTCCCATATCTTGTGGAATGACTTCAATTTTGGGGAGGTTTTCATCGAAATCTGTTTGGTAGTCACTATTGAAATTGTTGTCTTTGGCTCTGATTCCAAGATAAGAGAGCCGCAAATATTCATCCGCCAATTTGTTGATGTCAGTCAAAACTCGTTCGCCAGTACT
>JANNWE010000122.1:0-1927 GCA_031414675.1 Cytophagaceae bacterium | reverse complement strand
TGCATTTAGAAATACTTTCATTTGATAATTCTAGTAGGAAAAACTTCTTTTTTTTGAGATAGCAAATCGTAATTTCTTCATAAATTCATTTTTTGATATTTCAATAGCCCCATATCTAGCCACATTGTCATTCATAAACTGGGTATCTAAAAGTAAATATTTTTGTTTTTTTAAAATCTCCATTAGATGATTAAAAGCAACCTTGGAGGCATTTGGTACAAGGTGGAACATGGATTCGCCAAAAAATACTGCTCCAATAGCAACCCCATAAAGGCCACCTACTAATTTGCCTTCCAGATAAGTTTCAACAGAGTGCGCAATGCCTTCCTTATGGAGCTCATAATATACTTTAATAATTTGATCAGAAATCCAAGTATCATCTCCTTTAAATCTTCCTTTCGCACAGTGCTGAATGGTTGATTCAAAATCAGAATCTATTTTCAACTCAAAAGTCTTTTTATTTAAAATAGGTCTTAAGGATTTTGATACTCGGTAAGTGTCTATAGGAATGATGGCTCTCGGGTCAGGGGAATACCAAAAAACTTCTTTAGAATTTGCTTCCGCCATAGGGAATATGCCATTATTATAACCATATATTAAATCTTCTATACAAATGGGTTCCATTTTATTAATCAATCAGCCAAATTGCATCCGCTTCATTCCCTTGTTCTGTCCATTCTACCAATACTCTCTGCGTGGCTAACGTATTCACTTTTTTACCTACGAAATCTGGATGTATAGGTAAGTCTCTGTTATACTTTCTGTTAATTAAACAAAGTAATTCTATTTTCTGAGGTCTGCCAAATGCCTGTAATGCGTCCATTGCCGCTCTAACCATTCTACCAGTTGCTAAAACATCGTCGATTAGAATTACCCTTTTGTTTTCAATAATAAATGTTATCTGAGTAGAATTTGGTTTAAGGATATTTCCTTTTCTTTTAAAGTCGTCTCTAAAAAAAGTGGCATCTACATATCCGAGGGGAAAGTCAAAACCAAAATCTGTTTTTAAGAATTGTTTAATTCTTTCTGCCAAAAAAATTCCACGTGGCTGTAGGCCAATTAAAACTGTCTCTACCTCAGAGTCGCGCGTTTCAATTATTTCTTGACAAAGTCTCTTAAGAGTAATGTCTAAAAGTGGCTGATTGAGAATTAACCTTTTTTTTTGCATCCTTAAATTTATAATAAGCAAAAATATTAGTTATTTTGTAAAAACACTAATTTGATCCTGTAAATGAAATATTTAATTGTTGGCTTAGGAAATATAGGTCCAGAATATGCACTTACTCGTCATAATGTTGGATTTATGGTATTAGATAAGCTAGCTTCCAAAGAAAACTTGAGTTTTAAATTGGATAAAATGGCTAGTATTGCTGAATTTAAGTATAAAAGCAGGACTATTATATTGGTAAAACCGACAACCTATATGAACCTGAGCGGGAAAGCAATGCAGTATTGGATGACACAATTTAAAATTCCTATAGAAAACACTATGGTAATTGTAGATGACTTAGCATTGCCTTTCGGAAAATTGAGAATAAAGCCAAAAGGCTCAAGTGCCGGTCATAACGGATTAAAAAACATTGAGAGTGTTTTAGGGAATGACCTTTATCCTCGCTTAAAATTTGGCATTGGGAATGATTTTCCAAAGGGAAGACAAATAGATTATGTATTGGGGCAATTTGATAAGGATGATTTTGCTGAGTTACCTATTAAGTTAGACAAAGCCATAGAAATGATTTTGAGCTTTTCTACACTAGGAATAGAACGAACAATGAATTTTCTAAACGAATGATTGTACTATTTCAAGAATATTTACATTTACTAGAAATACAAATAATTCTAATGAAAATAATATATATGCAAAATTAAATTTTATCTAACTCTATTTAAAGGTTGATTTTTGATTTTATATTTTGTAAATTTTAAT
>JANNWE010000121.1:0-9657 GCA_031414675.1 Cytophagaceae bacterium | reverse complement strand
CCAGAAGCTGACATATTAGGTTCAGTCAATGGTTTTCTTGTAAACATATTTACACTTTGCACCAAATCTTCCTCATTAAAACCACTAGAAATAGGAGCTTTCGCATCTGCAGATGGACCAAAGCCACCATCGTTTGCCATTCGAGTGGTGCTAATAAGCATAAAACCAATTTTTTCCTCTAAGGTCATTTGAGAAAGAAGATCTTTTACTCTGGCATCTACTGGGAGCCTCCAATCTTCGTACTTGTCAAGTTTTCCATTTTTGTTTAAGTCTTTAAATTCAAAATTTCCAGACTTGATTATTTTCGCATTTTTTGCCCCTAGGACCGGTTGAGCAGTTTTTTGGGCGAAAAGTGGGCTTGCAAATAGGATTAGGAATACCGTTTTTTTCACGCTAAATCACTTGTTTATTTATCGTCATTATATTTAAAGAAAACAAAATTTAAAAAATCGGCCTAAAGTGCTCTAATCTTTAAATTCTTATAAAAAACAGTATCTCCGTGATCTTGTATCAGAATTAATCCTTTGTCTGCTGCTCCAAAACCTTCATATTTAACATATTTGCTTCTAGCAACTAAAGCATTGTAAATATTACTTTTGCGTTCGTATTCTAAAACCTTAAATCCATTTAACCAATGTTGTACCGTATTATTTGGAAAAACAATTACCCTAGCTTGATTCCAATCGCCAATTTTTCTTTGAAAACGCTTGTCTAATTTTGTGGCTGGAATTAAATCATATAAACTAGACATAGTTCTGTTTCCAACCACTCCCATTTTTGCGTCTGGATGTTTCTCATCGTCTAAAACTTGATATTCAAGTCCTACCCCCGACTTTCCACCTGAATCGTACTTTTCATCGATAAAGTATTTTACCCCAGAATTAGCTCCTTCCGTAAGTTTAAAATCAAAAACCAATTCAAATGCCCCATATTTCTCATTAAATACAATATCATTTCCTGTTTCAGAACCATCTGAAGAACCAACAGAAAGTATTCCATTTTCAGCTTTCCATCTACTGTTGGGTTTATCTGTGCCGTGTACTTTTCTCCAACCTTCAAAATTTTGACCATTAAAAATCATTTTGAAACCTTGAGCTTTTTCTTGGGCTGAGATCGTATTTAAAGTCCAATTAATTACCGGACAATCATCAACGGGACTCGGCTTTAGGTTCTCTGTTTGAATTTTGATATTTTTCCATCTGATTTGGGTACCTGCTTTCTGATCTTTTCCAATGGCATGAACTTGTAGCGCAATAAAACCCTTATCTGTCATATCATCAATCAAATGAGCGGTTGGAATTCCATTTATCCAGGTACGAATCGTGCTTCCTATGGCTTCAATTCTGTAGGTATTCCAAGTATCTTTTTTAAAAGCTTGCCTTCCTTTTTGATTGATATTGAGATTATACAACCAATCTCTTCGACCCTCATCATAAACGCCTCCAGACCATGCTCGCTCTGAAGGATCTACTTCCATTTGGTAGCCATGCACACGTCCTTCTTTAAAATCTGGTTTAGATAAACTACGAAATTGAACCCCTGAATTCATGGAATTGTCCACTTTCAATTCAAGTTCTAGAATAAAATCTCCATACTCTTTTTCTGTACATAAAAACGAGTTGGGGGTATCGGCAACGGTGGTACCAACAATTTCATTCTTTTCTATAGTGTATTTAGCTTTCCCATTCAGTTGCTTCCAACCATTCAAAGTTTTGCCGTCAAATAGCGAGACCCATTTTGGAGTTTGTGCAACAGATATTTGAGTAAAAAACGAACAAAAAACAAATACTACGATTTTTTTCATTTTTAAATATTTAAAGGTAAAATAGTGCTCAAAGTTACCTATAAATACTACCAAAATGTAATAGGTTTTTGACTAAAAATGTTGCTGATTTGATATTTATATAACATTGGTACAATTTTGAGGGTCAAAATGGTACTATTTTTCTAATTTTTAAATAATTAAAATCAAATTAGAGCTTTGCTACCAAAAGATTTTTATAATCTATTGACATTTCATTTCCAGGATGCAACTGTAAACCAATAGGCCCGATTTCTGGAATACTTTCCGTAGTATAGTCCATAACTTCAATCCCATTGAGCCAAACTTTATAATTTTTCCCAATAACAGAAACCTTCATGGTATTCCAGTCTTTTGGTTTTAAAATATCCTTAACAGTTACGGCTTCTTTAGGGTACATTTTACCTATTACGTAAGGCGAAGCGGTCATATCTCTTTTTAATGAACCTGAGATACCAATTTGAATTTGGTTTAATTCCGATTTTAAGAATATGCCGGAGTCTACTCTTCCTTCCCCCATTTTAAAATCGACTTGAATAATAAAATCTTGATACTTTGCCTCCGTCCATAGTATAGACCCTTTTTTAGAGGGCTCATTTTGCACTTTAAGCAAACCATTTTCTACTGTCCAACAATTTTTGTCGTCAGGAATCACCCATCCTTTTAAATTTTTACCGTTAAATATTTTCTTCATTTTGGGTTTTTGTGCAAAAACACCAAATGATAAAAAAAGAAAGAAAAGAATCTTGAATTTCATAATTTTTTAGAATTTAACTTTAATTTTTTCTGTAAGAAATGCGTGAGAAATTTTAGCCGAATCATAGGCTGTTCTACCTTTAACGGGAACAGAGTCAAGCTCAATAATATTCCAACCTTTAAATCCAATTTTATTCAAATTTGCAAAAATAGCTTCAAAATCAACTTTCCCTTGCCCAAGCTCTACAAATCTATACCCTGATTTGTTTTCGGTATCGGGACGCGTATCTTTGATGTGGGTAGCATGCAAAATGGATTTGTATTTTAAAACGGCGTCGGCAGGAACACCACCACCTTGTTGATAATGAGCCACATCTAAAAGTAGTTTTATATGTTTTGTGTTCATTTCATTCACTATAATATCTACTTCTTCGGGGGTTTCGCCCAATTGGTTCATGTGATTATGATAGGCTGCTTGAATTCCTGTTTCTTCTAATACCACTTTAGCCACTGCAGACATATTTTTTGCGTATTTCTTTAATTCCTCTGAAGTAGGAAGTCGGTCTTTGGGCCGGGAAGAATTAGTGATTTGCAACGAAGAGCCCCCAAGTGCTTTAATGAATTTTGCATGATTAAGGTGCAATTCAATATCCTTTGAAATATCGTCTTGAATACTTACGTTTCCACTAGAAAACATAGCCAAAGCCAGCTTATTTTTAACAATAGTATCTTTTAAATCCTGCGGTTTGTCTTTAAATGGGGCGTAACTATTGGCTCTAAGCTGAATGCCTTTATAACCGAGCTCCGCTATTTCTTTTATAGCCACAAGGTCATTCCCATTCCATGTGATTGCTGAATATGCCATTTTTTGTGAGAATTTCGCGGCAAAAACATCAAATTTAGCTGCTAATAAAACACCTGAGGCAGATTGAATAAAGTTTCTTCTGTTCATTTTTGGTTGATTAATCTCCAATATATTTGATAATCTTTGAAAAGACAAAAAAAACCCCGAACAATTTCGGGGTTTTGATATTTAAGGTTAAATAGTATTAATATCCAGTATTTTGTGGAAAGGCACTTGCTCCACCCTCTGCTCTATCAATTTGTGTTTGAGGAATTGGTCTCAAAACATGAAAATCTTTGATGTTTGAAGCCTGAGGATTATATTTTTTAACTCTTTCTATTAAATTACCCCAACGCTTGAGGTCTAACCAACGAAATTGTTCCCCAATAAGCTCACGCTCACGCTCTTCATATATAAAATCCATAGTAGCCTGAGCATCTGTAATTTGCATTTGAGCAGTTTTTCCTGGCCAAGCAGCCCTTGTTCTTACTGCATTAATATTTTTAGCGGCATCTGCTCTGTTTCCAGTTTGTATTTGAGCTTCGGCTAACATTAAATAGGTGTCTGCTAAACGCATCATGAAATAATCTCTTCCACCTTCAAACTGTGTGCGGTCAATTCTTATAGGATCCATTTGCTTTCTTAAACCCAAGAAAAGACGTTCATCATATCTGCTAGGTACCAAGACTTGGTATTTCCTTTTTGCCCTTTCGGCGACAGTCATTTCAAACCCTGGTAAAAAAATGGCGGTGTCTCCTAAAGCAAAGGTTACCCTAGGCTTTGAAGTGTCAAAAAATGTATTATATGTACCTGGATTATTTGAAAGATAGGTATCATTAAATGTTTTCTTGTATCTACTATCATTATCTCTGTCTTTAAAAACCACCTCATAGGTGTAAACAGTAGGGCGGAATCTTTTAAATGGACGGCCGTATATTATATCTCTAAGCATTCCTGATTGTGTATCGTATTCCATTAAGAAAAATACATGAGCGTTATTTCCTCCCCCATTCGTGAGTGGGTCTCTTGTATATTGAACCGACATTATTATTTCATCGTTTATCTCATTTCCTACTTGATGCACAGACGCAAAATCAGGCAGTAATCTAAAGCCATAATTGCTTATTACACTTTGAAACAAAGGAATTGCTTTCGCGAAATCATCTGAAGCTTTGGCCTCCGAAGTGGCTTTGGTCAAATAAACTTTACCTAAAAGGTTCTCCGCAGCTGGCTTAGTAGCTCTACCATACTGAATAGCTTTGGATTTGGCTTCTAAATCTGGTATGGCCTCTGTCAAATCTTTAATAATCTGGGCGTATTGTGCAGCAACTGTGGCTCTTTTAGTCTCTTTGGTTGGAGTTAAAGTTTCAGTAAGTCTTAAATCTATTCCACCAAACAATTGGGTCAACAAAAAATAATGATGAGCTCTGATAAATTTAGCCTCTGCTATTCTTTGTTTTTTAGTAAGTTCCGCCACACCTGTAATGTCCTTAGACCTATCCAATATTGCATTACACGTATTTATGCCTCTATAAAATTCATCCCAAATTTGTTGCACATGTCCATTTCGGGTATCGAAATCGTTGGTATAGGTGTTCATAAATTTCCAACTTCCATCGGCACCATTAGTGTAGGTGTCGGTACCAAAAATTGTAAAATTATTTCCCGCCTCCGTACCATACCATGTTCGTAAAGTGTTATAAGCAGAGGCTACTGCGTCGTCTAGACCTTTGGCAGAATTAATGTAGTTATTAGGAACATTGGATATAACACTTTCTTCTAACACTTCACTACAACTTTGGGAACCTAACAAAGCTAATCCTAGAAATGCGATTCTAGAATATTTTGATACTATATATTTTGATAATTTCATTTTTCTACTAAAATTAGAATTTAACATTTAAACCAATGGTAACTATTCGAGTTGCAGGAGAAACATTCGAATTTACATCTCCTCCTCCTACTCCCGGTTCTCCATCTACATACGTTTCAGGATCTATCCCTTTGTATTTGGTGCGATATTCTGCAAATATAAAAGGTTGTTGGATACTCGTAAATACCCTAATACTTTCCATTTTCATTTTAGAAGCAATTGAAGATGGAACATTATAGCCTAAATTAATATTTCTAACTTTCAAGAAAGACCCATCGAAATATAATAAAGATGAATTATATTTTGGAAACTCTTGGGTAACTACAGGCTGAGGGAACTCATTGGTTGGATTGGTGGGTGTCCAGTAATTTATATCTAAGTTATTGTATCTTCCTGCCAATTGATTAAGGTCATTATGGAATCTACTTCTAATAAATTGTCCTGCACGGGCATATAGAAAGAAGGAGAAATCTAAGCCTTTATAGGTAAACCTGTTGGTCATTCCGACCACAAAATTAGGCACAGCAGATCCTAAAATCTGTCTGTCATCTGCATTAATTTTACCATCTGCTCCTAGAACTAAATTACCTGCTGCATCTCTACCTTTGATGTCCTCAATCCTGATTTGGCCAACTTTATCCCCGTATTTTGCGGCCTCATCTGCTTGCTCTTTTTGCCAGATTCCTATTTTCTTCAAATCAAAATAAACAGTTAATGGCTGCCCGATAAAACGACCAGCGGCAATATCATCCACTTTACCATTCGCTAGCTCAATAATGGCCTCTCTGTTTTTATTGAATATAAAATCAGTAGTCCAAACAAAACCTCCACGATCTACGTTTGTTGTACCCAAAGTAAGTTCAATTCCTCTGTTACGCGTATGACCAATATTGGTGGTAAATCCTCCAAAACCTGTAGAAGTAGGTAAAGGTTGTGGAGCCAATAAATCAGTAGTATTGGTTTCATACACTTCTAAAGTTCCAGATATTTTATTTCCAAATAAACTAAAATCTAACCCTGCATTTGCGGTAGTTGATGTTTCCCATCTAAGGTCAGGATTTCCGATAGTGTTTGGTCTGTAGCCAAAAGCAGCGGTATTATCCCAAGCATAAGATGTACGCCCAAGTAAGGCTTGTGTTTGATAGGGGTTTATACCTGTGTTTCCTATCGCTCCATAACTTAAACGAAGTTTCATTTGGTCGATGAATTTTACATCTTTTAAGAAATTCTCATTGGTTATATTCCATCCAAATGCTACAGAAGGGAAATATCCCCATTTGGTGTTTGCTCCAAATCGAGAAGACCCATCCGCTCTTAAGGTAGCAGTTAATAAATATTTTTCCTTGTAATCATAATTAATTCTTCCCATATACGACAACAATCCCCATTCAACTAAATTTGTATTGGCACCTGTAATTTGACTAGCATCTCCTAATCTATAATATTGTTGGGTTTCGGCCGGTACTCCATTCACTGAGATAGAAGTTGATTCGAACCTGTCTTTTTGAAATGATTGAAGACCAGTAACATTTAAATTATGAACAGAGTTAAATGTTTTGTTATAGGTTAAAATATTTTCTAGGGTATAGTTTAATCTAATTTCTTCTCCAGTGCTTCCCGTTGCATTTCCTCCTCTATTGGCGTTTGTAAATGCACCAGTAAACCTACCATTCCTGGCAAAAGTAAAGTCAGGACCAAAGTTTACCCTGTATTTAAGCCCTTTAGCAATATCCAATTCTCCATATATGCTATTAAAAGTTCTGTACCGTTTGGTTTCATCTACTTGTGCTCCATCTACAATTTCAGCAAGAGGATTGGTCCTAAGTCCATCATTTGAGGGCAAAAAACTTAATGTACCATCGTCATTAAATGGTTTTCCTAATGGGTTTTCCTGAAATGCCCCACCCATTGGATTGTAAAATTCTCCATTACGCTTACTTCCTACAAACAAGGAAGAAATACCAACCTTTATTTTTTTATTTATTTTATGATCTAGGTTAATTCTAAAGGTATATCTCGTAAAATCTTGCTTTTTGATTACTCCTATATCTTGAAAAAGATTACCAGAAACATTAAAGTTGGTTTTAGCATCGCCGCCCGAAAAACCCAATTGATGGCTTTGAATGGCTCCACTTCTCAGCATGGCATCTACATAGTCTGTGGAAGTTCCAGCTTTGATGTTTGCTACTTCTCTTGGTTCAAAAATTCTTGCATCATCAGCTTCTGTAACAGTTCCTAACGGATATTGTCCAACCGCTCTTCTCGATTCTCTTTTATATTCAGCAAATTTTGCTCCATCCATAACCCCTGTTTTTCCAAGTTCAGCATTTGTTCCCACATAAGAATCCCAAGAAACTTGTGTTTTACCGGCTTTCCCTCTTTTTGTGGTGATTATTACTACGCCATTAGACCCTCTTGAACCATAAATTGCGGTTGCCGAAGCATCTTTCAGAACCTCCATTGAAGTTATATCATTGGGGTTAATATCATCAATACCGCTTGAAAGTGGGATTCCATCCACCACATATAAAGGGTCATTTGAGGCATTAAAAGACCTACGGCCTCTAATACGAATTTGTGGACCAGCTCCAGGCTTAGAACCTGCTTGTGTAACATCTACTCCGGCAGCCCTACCTTGCAAAGCTTGACGAGCATTGGTAATGGGTAGTTCAGCGATTTCCTTCGCACTTACAGAAGAAATAGCACCAGTCATTTGGCTTTTCTTTTGTGTTCCATATCCCACTACTACCACTTCGGATAAATTTGCTACATCTTCTGCTAATGTAACATTTACTAGGTTTTGATTTCCTACTGCTACTTCTTTGCTGATATAGCCTATGTAAGAATACACTAAAACAGGATTAGAAGGAGCAATATTTAATGAATAATTTCCGCTTCCATCTGTAACTGAACCTTGGGTGGTACCCTTAACTGTTACACTTACCCCTGGCAAGCCACCGCCAGCACCGTCACTCACTTTGCCAGTAACGGCTCGTTGAGCAAAAACTAAATTTCCCATGAGGAAAAAAAACATCCCCATAAATACGAATAGATTTCTTTTCATTTTAAAAAAAATTGGTTAAACATTATTATAACAAAACAGTCCTTAGAAATACAAAATCTTTGATAAAACCAATTTTATCTTTCTTTGTTTAAAAATAAAGCAGAATACTTTACTAATTAAATTCAAAAATCAAAAAATTCGCTCTCTTTAAATAATTATATTTTATATTATTTAAATTAAATGCAAGTTAGATTAATTGAATATCACAAAGCAACTATTTCATGATATTAATTTATGCAATCGTTGCCAAAAAACATTTGAAGTTTTTATTTATAGTATTTTGCCTTATACTCCAAAACATTTTCTGTTTTAGACCTCACTTAAAGTTCTTAATTAATAAGGTATAAAAGAATACACTATTATTTTGGAAACACAACTTAAAAAGCCCCCGAAAAAAATTCGGAGGCTTGATAATAAGTTTGAATTCTAATATTTAGTAAAATTGATAATTTTGATAATCAAAAATTAGACTTTACTCCACTATTTTATCCAAAGCAGGCTTGTTTGTTTCGCTACCCGAATACCCCATGTTTTGGTTTATTTGACCTAAACTGTTGGCTAAAATTGCTGGCCTAGGAATTGGCCACAAAACATGGTATGGGCTCATGGTATAACTATCGCCTCTAATATTTTTAATCTTATTGTAGAAATTGCTCTTTTCAATAACTCTATCATAAAAGAAATTAGAAGTAGAAAAATTAGCTGCTGCGTAAGTTTTTCCATTATAGGACTTGGTTCCTTTTGCCATTTGATAAGCGATACGAGTTAATTCTGTTTTACGAGGCTCCTCCCAATACAATTCTCTTCCTCTTTCATCGAGGACTGTACCTATGTCTACTATTTTACTAGCAGGGTAAGGGCTACAACCGGCTCTTACTCTTACAGCATTTAAATCAGCAACCGCCAAAGCATTATTGCCCTTAAACCAATGTGCCTCTGCTCTCAAAAGATAGGTTTCTGCTAAGCGGTAAACATACCAATCAGAATTTCCTCCTTGCCATGGAATTCTAATTTGGTCTTCTATATATAGCTTATAATGAGGCCAATTGTACCAATTTCTTATGGTATCGCCATTGCTTATTAATAATTTTCCAGTAGCATCTCTTAATTGGAGTGGCTTGCCATAAAAAGGAGAAGTAGTTCTAATCGCGGTATTGTTATACACTAAATCTTCCATCCGCATCCAATTCCCTGATTTAACATCATGACGAAAATCTTTTGCATCATCCCAAACACCATATTGTGAATAATACGTTGGACGACACCGACCAATTCCGCGGCCAAATTTAGTTCCTAAATCAAACTCCACTTGACCCGGCACCATGCCTGGTCTTCCGTCAGGAGTCAAGATTACACTGTTAGAATAAAATGGAACTGCT
>JANNWE010000120.1:0-3663 GCA_031414675.1 Cytophagaceae bacterium | reverse complement strand
TCCAATGGGTTTGCAACCAATACTATTAACATTTCGTCCAATTGAGAAAGCAGATTTTTTAACTCTTTCGTACTTAGCACATCAAGTCCAGTAAATGGATTATCCAACAAAAGCACATCGGGTTTTTTCAGCAATGCGTTTGCAATTAAAGTGCGACGAGTTTCTCCGTTCGATAATGAAGTGATTTTTTGTTTCAAAAGGTGGTCGAGGTGCATTTTTTTTACGATTTCTTGTAGCCATTCTTCCTGATATAGGGGTGGAGGCAATTCCACAGAATTTTCATTAATGGTGCCTACGGGGGTCACCTGATTTTGAAGAACTTCGTACACAGTCGGACCTAATTCTGCATCTTGCGAATTGAACCTTTGTTGGTAGTATTGGTAAACAGGTCCAACTAATTTGTGAAAACTATAATCTCTGCCAACCGAAATAAATTTTTTCCCCGAGTCCTTCGTGATTTTCCCTTTGGATGGGAAAACTTTTCCTGCAATTGCATCTAGAAGTGTACTTTTTCCTGAACCACTTTCCCCCAAAATCACGGTATTTTCTGTTATTTCAAAAGAAATATCATAGAGTATTGTGAAATTGTTTTTACTTAATTCAACGTGCTCGAATTTCAATGACATTTTAGTTTTATTGATGGCAAATTAAACAAAATTTCATTTTTTTTGTCCTCAAACTCAATTAAATACGCAATTGAGCTAACTTTGTCTAAAATTCTAGGTAATTAAAGATGAAGCATTTTATAAACTTAAACGATGTGTCAAGCGTTTCTGAATTAATTGAAGAGGGGCTGGCTCAAAAAGCTAATCCATTTATTAACAAGCATTTGGGCTTAAATAAAACAATAGGCTTATTGTTTTTTAATTCAAGTTTACGAACACGAATTTCCACTCAAAAAGCAGCATTAAACCTCGGAATGAATGTAATTGTAATGAATGTGGGCTCTGATTCATGGCAGTTGGAGTTTGAAGATGGAGTGATTATGGATCAAGGGAAAGCCGAGCATATAAAAGAGGCAGCGGCAGTTTTGGGGCAATATTGTGATATTATTGCTGTAAGAGCCTTTGCAGAGCTTAAAGACCGTGAGGAGGATTACAAAGAAACGGTATTAGAGAGTTTTAGAAAATATGCAGGTGTTCCTATTATTAATTTAGAGTCTGCTACTCGTCATCCTTGTCAATCTTTAGCCGATTTTATTACGATAGAGGAACTAAAAACTAAAGAAAAACCAAAAATTGTGCTCACGTGGGCACCTCATTTTAAAGCACTTCCACAGGCAGTAGGGAATTCATTTGCAGAATGGGTTTTGAAAACGGATTATGATTTTGTAATCGCAAATCCTGAAGGGTACGATTTATCGCCAGATATAAGAAAAAATGCCAAAGTACTTCATAATCAGGACGAAGCATTTATCGGGGCTGATTTTATTTATGCCAAGAACTGGTCATCCTATGAGCAATATGGGCAAGTGCTAAGCCAAGACCCTTCATGGAAAATCACACCTGAGAAAATGGCATTGACTAATAATGCAAAATTTATGCATTGTTTACCAGTAAGAAGAGGATTAAAAGTAGCTGATGAAGTTTTAGATAGCGATTATTCAGCTGTTATTCACCAGGCAGGAAATCGTGTTTGGTCAGTACAAGCGGTTATTAAACAAATATTGCAAAGTTTATAAATATTAAATGGAATGTTTAAATTACTAATTGTTCTTTTTTTTGGAATCCAATTTGTTCATGCACAAAGTGGAGAATGGAAATTTGTAAAGAAAACAGAAGGAATAGCCATTTATCATAGAAAATCAGGCAACGGTACTTTAAAAGATGTAAAAATTGAGACCAATTTTGATTGTAATTTAAGTACTATTACCGAAGCACTTTTAGATGTTTCTGCTTTTAAAAAATGGATTTATAAAATAGAATTTGCAAAAGTTCTAAAAGTACATAATCCTAATCATGTAGAGTATTACAATCGTATAAATATGCCCTGGCCATCAGCTGACAGAGATTTGGTGGCTACCAATAAGGTTACTCAAAATGCAATTACCAAAGAAGTTATATCGGAAGATGTTTGCAATTGGAAGGCATTCCCAGAAGACAAAGACTATATCAGAATAAAAGATTTTTACGCCAGATGGAATTTTAAGCCTATTAAAAATGGTGTGAGTGGAACTTATATTCTTCATTCTGATCCTGGTGGTGATTTGCCGAATGCTGTAATTAATATGTTCATTGATGAAGGGCCAGTTCAATCCATAAAAAGCCTAAAAAAGCTCATAAAAGAACCCAAATACGTTTCTGGAGATTCTCATGGAATTGTGAATTAAGTGGTTTTGTAATTTATGTTCGATTTAAAAAATTAAATACTTTCTATCTATTAACTTAATAGATTTAAAAAAAAAGGTAATTTTGGAATAGCCAATGCTAAATAGCCTAAAATTAAATTATTCAGTTTCCACAACCTTGAATTTGAGCTTTAAAAATGGCACCAATATTTGTTTTGAAACCTGGGGTAAGAATAATTTCTTTACCAGCATTATAATTAATTTTTGTTCCAATTTGAAGGATATTACTTGCTATAATACTTTGATTAGCTTGAAAATTTAGAATTGAATTTCCACCAATTTCATTTAATATTTGATGAGAGTTTTGACAATCAGGATTAACTTTAATAGTAAACGAATCTCTTAAACAATTTTTGTCATCCATTACACTATAGGTAGCCCCTATAATTGGATTAATCTGAATATTTTTGGTGGTTAGTGCATTTGACCATGAATAATTTCCAATCCACGACGCAGTTAAATTGAGGTTGGTTTCGTTGGGTGCTATTACAACTTCTTTAGTTTTATTTACATCTTTCATAATCGTAAATTGGTCTTTTACAGCTCCATCTGCTGCTATCCATTTAGCATCTAGCCTATTAGCTTCTATTTCAAGATAGATAGAGCCGCCATGGTCAGAGTTAGAATAAGCCATTGCATCGTGAGGATATGAAGGCTGTGTGCCTCCTGTCCACCCAGCAGAGCCCGCAACTACATACACAACGCCTTTATTTGCCTGATCTGAAGTTTTTATATAGGGACAAGAGTCCAACGTGCCATCGAATCTTCCGGTTGAGGTGCTTTTATTATACTGTGAGGAATTGAATGTGGATTCTAACCCGTAATGTCCTTTAATTAGTCGAGTTCTTTCATAATTATGGCTATGCCCACAAAGTATCAAATCTACTTTGTTTCTTTCCAGGATTGGAAGTACTTTTTCTCTAATATAAACCAATTCTAGCTCTGTGTCAGAATTATGAGTTCCCATAGTATAAGGGGGATGATGCCAATAAACAATCGTCCATTTTTGTGTATTTGTTGCTAAATCTTGTTTCAACCAATTAATCTGTGGATTGTTCAAAGTATCCGATAACCTATAATTATTTGCAGTTTCAGTACCATAAGAGTCGAGACTTACAAAATGAATATTTGCATAATTATAGGAGTAATATCCTTCAGTAAGCGAGGCTACTCCACCAATTTCAGCATTTGTTGGAACATTGAAAATTTGATAATAGGCTCCATTTCTATTGCTTTGCCCCATACTGTAATAATCATGATTTCCAGGAGTAGGAAATATTGGAGTCTGTTTCATGGTTTTACTATTTTGATAAGGT
>JANNWE010000119.1:0-1606 GCA_031414675.1 Cytophagaceae bacterium | reverse complement strand
TTCAAGTAAAACACCAAAAGGAAGTAATAGATTAAAACTTGCACTTCGTCATGCAGCCAATGCTATAGGAAATTTGAAAGATACTCACCTCTCCGATTTTTTTAGAAGAATTGCTTACAGAAAAGGCAGAGCAACAGCTGTTAGTGCCACAGCACGAAAACTGGGCATTATTATTTGGACAATGATTACACAAAAAATAGCTTACAAGCCCCCCACTGAATATTTGTTCCTTGACCAAAAAAGAAAACAAAAATTGGTGGAAAAAATGAAAAAAAACATCGCTAAATTTGATTTCAAACCCGAAGACTTTGGTTTTGCAACGCTTTGATTATGTGTTGCACAAAAAAACGTTAGTCAGAATTGTAAAGCGATACCCAACAAACCTTGAAGTGGACTAATTGAAAATAATAATTAAACTTGAACCGTATACCGACGGAATACAATGGGCGATATGGAAAAATCAAAAATACTTGGATTAAGAACTACGATTTATAAAGTTGGCGACATCGTAAATGCCAAAAATTGGTATGCAAGTGTTTTCAAGACAGAGCCATATTTTGACCAACCCTTTTATGTAGGCTTTAATATTGGTGGTTATGAACTCGGACTTCAACCTGAAGAGACACCATCGACTGACAAAACAGAAAGTGTTGTAACTTATTGGGGCGTAGAAGACATTCAAAGTGTTTACAATAACTTCATAGAAGCAGGAGCAACAGAAAATGAAAAGCCATATAATGTTGGTGGCGACTTAATGACAGCTACGGTTAAAGACCTTTGGGGTAATGTAATTGGTTTTATTTATAACCCAGCGTTCAAACTAAAGTAATTTAATAGATGGCATCAGAACAGAAATTTGTAGATTTTATCATTGACCAAATTGGTTTTTCAGAGCAAGTTACAAACAAGAAAATGTTTGGTGAGTACGGACTGTATTTTGACAACAAATTATTTGGTCTTGTTTGCGACAATAAATTATTTATTAAACCGACTCAATCGGGTAGAGAATATATTAACGAAGTTGTTGAAGCAGCACCATATCCAGGAGCAAAACCAAGTTTTTTAATTGAAGAAAAATTGGACGACAGAGAATGGCTGAGGAAATTAGTAAAAATTACAGTTAATGAATTACCAGAACCAAAACTCAAAAAAAACAAAGAGAAAGACAAAAAATAGAATTCCCGAAAAAGATTATCTGTAAAAAAAAACAACGAACCGCTAACATAGGTATATTACTGCAAGGTGAGGCAGGTCGTTTTAATCTTAGGCTGTCCCGTACGTACGGGATCAGCAGCGGTTCCGGGCAACTAATGAATTCCACACCTGCAGCAAGCCCGATCGATAGGTGCAATGCTGCTTTAAACCCAGAGCATGACACTATTACCAATTGACATCGATGTCTCATTGAACAGCAAGTTTACTAAGAACCCTGAATGTGAGGGTGTACTAAGCGTTTATCCTGACTATTATAACAGGGTTGGTTACAACAAGCCTTGGATTGGATATTTCGCAACTATTAATGGAAATGACATTATTGGTTGTGGAGGATATAAGGGTAAACCACGAGAAGGTAAGATTGAGATTGCTTATGGTACGTTTAAAAATT
>JANNWE010000118.1:0-11342 GCA_031414675.1 Cytophagaceae bacterium | reverse complement strand
AAATTTGCTGATAGTCTCAAAACCAACTGTTTGAAGGCTTTGGATTTAGTTAAAAATATTGACATTTATAAAAATCAGACCTTGAAATACGAAGTGGCAGATGTGAAAATATGGGCAAATCTAGGCCTTTACTATGCCGAGAAAACAAAAGGTGCTGTGGCTTTGCAAATGTTTAGGAAAAACGGTGAAAATAAGTTTAAACTTGAAGCAGTAAGTTTCCTAGAAAATGCATTTTCGTATTGGAATGAGGTTTTAAAAATCAGCTCTCCGCTCTATAATGATATGCCATTGGTACATTTTTCTGAAGAGAAAAAGCGGAGCAAAGAACAAGTAAAATCTATGCGTTTTCATTGGAAAAATATGCAAGGGGAAGTGGCAAAAGATATTGAAATTGCAAAAAATGCTGTTCAAGAAAGATAATAGTTGTTATACAGGATTAAGAGTGATAAAGTTGAGGTAATTTTTTTAAATCAATGCTAAAAATATGGAAAGGGTAGCTTTCAAAATGCAATTACACAAAGGCCAATTGTTAGAGTACAAAAAACGGCATGATGAGATCTGGCCAGAATTAGTAGACCTTCTTAAAAGTGTGGGTATAAATGATTACTCCATTTTTTTAGACGAAGAAAGCTATTCCCTTTTCGCCATTCTAAAAATCGAAGACTCCTCATTATTGGGTACGCTACCTGCCCACGATGTTATGAAAAAGTGGTGGAAATATATGGGAGATATTATGGATTCTAATTCCGACAATTCCCCGGTGTCTAAACCTTTGATTGATCTATTTTATTTACCATAAATCAAAGTAATGTTTAAAGGAAATTTCCTACATTTATATGTTTTTATTTTCAAATAATTGAATATCATTATGAAGAAATTTTTTGTTATTGTTTACTTTCAACTGCTGTGCATTTTTGCATTTGCTCAAAAAGCCAAAGAAATTAAATTTGAAAAACAAATACTAAGCGGCCGATTTCTTTCAGAAGGGGTAGCAGTGGGCGATGTAAATCGGGATGGGAAAAAGGATATTATGGCTGGAGCCTTCTGGTTTGAAGCACCAAAATGGACACCACACCAAATTTCTAAAGCGGACTCATTCATTGTAAATGGTGGCTACAGCAATTCATTTTTAAATTTTAGCATGGATGTAAATCAAGACGGATGGATTGATTTTATTCGAGTTGACACCCCTGGCGAATCAGTAGTTTGGTATGAAAACCCGAAAAATAAATCGGGGTATTGGAAAGCTACAACAATTATTAAATCTTTTGGGAATGAATCACCCTATTTTGGTGACATCGATGGCGATGGCCGTCCCGATCTAGTTGGAAATGATCCAACAGCTAAGCAAGTTATTTGGCTCAAATCACCCTCAAAAAAAGGAGAAATAAATTGGGAACGCTATGTGGTAAGCGAAGGTAATCAAGGTACACATAAATATACGCATGGCTTAGGAATTGAAGACTTGAATAATGACAAGCGATTAGATATAGTAACAAGAGAAGGTTGGTGGGAAGCACCAAAAGACCTAAAGGCTCCTAATTGGGCTTTCCATGCTACAAATTTAGGGGCAGAGTGTGCACAGATGTATGCCTTGGATGTCAATAAAGACGGTAAAAAGGATTTAATTAGTTCCTCCGCACATAATTATGGAATGTGGTGGTATGAGAAAATAAAAGATATGCCAGAGACTTGGGAAAAACATGAAATTACCAAACAGTTTTCTCAAACTCATGGTTTAGCTTTAGTAGATATAAACGGTGATGGGCAAAAAGATTTAGTAACTGGGAAGCGATATTTTGCACACAACGGGAAAGATCCTGGAGAATTTGAGCCTGCAGTTTTATTTTGGTTTGAGTTTAAAGCTGGGGCAATTCCAACTTGGACTCCTCACCAAATTGATGACAATTCGGGGGTAGGGCTTCAGGTAGTTGTTGAAGATATAAATGGGGATCGCCTACTCGATATTATTACTGCTAATAAAAAAGGAGTGCAAGTATTTCTGCGAAAATAATAAATTTTTCGTTTTTTAATCAGGATTGTCAAGGACAGTACTCTGTATTTTTCTTTGTTATTTTACATTAATTAGTAGTTTAATAATAATGAAAATCAGAATTGGTATATTTTTAGCTTTCTTCTTAGCATACCAGTGCACTTTTTCACAAGAAAAGAAACCTAATATTATCTTTATTTTGGCCGATGATCTAGGATACATGGATTTAGGTTGCTATGGAAATCCTTTTAACGAAACACCTAACCTAGATGCATTAGCAAAAAGCGGAATTCGGTTTACTCAGGCATATGCTGCAAGCACAGTGTGTTCACCTTCCAGAGCTTCAATTATGACTGGCAAACATCCAGCCAGATTAAAAATAACCAATTTTTTGGTCGGCGAACGATTGGATTCAGCATCCAAAGTACTTCCTGCAAAATGGCAAAAATATTTGCCGAGCTCAGAAATCACGATGGCAGAGCGACTAAAAACCTTAGGTTATCAAACGGGTATGGTAGGTAAATGGCATTTAGGAAGTCAAGACTCGCTATCGCCATGGAACCAAGGATTTGAATATACCCGTATGATTGGGAAAAACGGTTTAGATTATTATAATTATAGTATTTTTGAGGATAGTTATAAGAAAGAATTTATAGATAATGGGAAAGAATATTTAACAGACAAACTCTCCGATTATGCAATAAATTTTATAGAAAATGCAAAAGTTGATAAACCCTTCTTTTTATATTTATGCTATTCAGCCCCTCATGTTTTTTTAGTTCCTAAAGCCGACAAACTAAAAAAGTATTTCCTAAAATATGAAAAATTTAATGGAAAATATAATCCTGACTATGCCACAATGATAGAAAGTATGGATGATGGAATAGGAAGAATTTTAAAAACATTAAAAGATCAAAAATTACTTGAAAATACAATTATCGTTTTTGCTTCTGACAATGGAGGAGTTGGATTGCCAGAATTAGGGCCGATTCCTACCAACTCTGAACCTCTTAGAAAATGGAAAGGGCATATATATGAAGGGGGTATAAGAATTCCCACAATTATTTCTTGGAAAGGGAAAATTGAATCAGATCAAATATGTAATCAATACTTCATAAACACAGATTATACTCCTACTATTTTGGAATTATTGGGTCAAAAATATGAAACTATGCCCGACGCCAAAAGTATTGTGCCTTTATTGTTTAATCCAAAAAATCTGTTTGAAAGAGGCCCTATTTTTTGGCATTATCCACATTTTAGTAACCAAATGGGAAGACCTACAGGAGCAGTAAGAAATGAGGAATGGAAATTGGTAGAAAACTTTGAATCACAGGAATTTGAGCTTTATAATTTAAAAAACGATATTAGTGAGAAAATAAATCTTTTTAAAAGTAATCCAGAAAAAGGACTAGAATTAGTGACTTTATTGAAAAATTGGCAAAAATCTATAGATGCAAATATGCCAATTTTAAAGTTGTAAAATTGTAAGAAGAACTAATTAAAAATATATTTTTGATCAAATAAACCTATTTTTTTAAATTCTTCATGGAAAATAAAGTTTAAATAAATATCTTTAGCTTTGTTTATGTCTTTGATATTTTTGACAAGAGAAACAGTGTATTCAACCTTAATAAATATAAAAATGATAAATTTTGAAAGATTTTTTTCCTATTCATTCCTCTTTTTAGTGTTTGTTTTTTCTTGTAAATCGTCACAAACTTTAGGTCAAAAAGAAAAAGGATTTAAACGTATTTTTGATGGAAAATCGTTAAACGGCTGGGCTGGCGACACCAAATACTGGCGGGTAGAAAATGGAAATATTGTTGGTGAAATTACACCAGAAACCTTGCTTAAAACCAATTCTTTTCTAACTTGGCAAGGAGGAGAACCTGCTGATTTTGAACTAAGAGCCGAATTTAATATTACTGAAAAAGGGAATTCGGGAATAAATTACAGAAGTGTCGTTTTTCCAGATGTCCCTAATGCCCTAAAAGGGTATCAAGCAGATATTGATGGAGCCAACCGCTACACTGGTCAAAACTATGAAGAACGTGGTAGAACAACTTTAGCCTATCGAGGACAAATAACCGAGATAAATTCTCAAGCCAAGCCAATGACACAGGAAGAAGTAAGGGCAAAAGTTCAAAAAAATGCATGGACAGAATTAAAGGTAACTGGCTCCCTTGGTGAAAATGAAGCCTTGAAAGGTAAAATAAAAGCGGAAGATTGGAATGAGATTCGATTAATTGTTAAAGGTAATCGTTTGCAGCATTATGTAAATGGTATTCTTATGAGCGATGTGATTGACTATGATACTATGAATGGAAAATCTAAAGGACTTCTTGGTGTGCAAGTTCATGTGGGACCCCCAATGAAAGTTCAGTATCGAAATATTAGAATAAAAAACTTATAAATTTATTTATGCAATAGCGTGTTTGCTATTTGCTAAAATCCAGTAGCCTAAAGTAAGAAAATGATTAAAGTAGGATTCAATGTACTAGCTTGGACTGCCAATGTTACAGAAGATTTATTCCCAACCTTAGAAAGATTAAAAAAGATAGGATATGACGGTGTTGAATTTTTTGTTGGGGGTGCAGAGCATGAAAATTGCAAAAAAGTTGGAAAAAGAGCTAGCGATTTGGGGCTAGGTGTTACTACAGTGACGGTTGTTGGACCAGAAACTAATCCAATCAATGAGTCAAAAGCAATAAGAGCCAAAGGGTTGGAAGCCATAAAAATAGCAATCGACCGAACGCATGACCTTGGTGGCAAACTTCTTTGTGGTCCAATACATTCTGCCCATGCTCATTTTGAGGCACATCCCGCTTTAGATGAAGAATATAAAAGAGCCGCTGAAATACTATTTCAAGCTGGAGAATATGCCAAGCAAGCTGGAATAATTTTAGGGCCAGAAGCCTTAAATCGCTTTGAATCCTATTTATGCAATACTATGGAGCAGCTAGCTAGATTGGTAAATGAGACCAATCATCCGAATGTGAAAGCTATGTTTGATACTCATCATGCCAATATGGAGGAAAAAAAATATTCTTCAGCTATAGAAACAATAGCTCCCTATTTGCATCATGTTCATATCAGCGAAAACGATAGAGGAACTCCCGGCGAAGGCCATATCCAATTTGACGATACTTTTCTAGCTTTAAAGAAAATCGGATATTCTGGATATTTAACCATCGAAGCATTTTCAAGAAATGATCCGGACTTCGCGAATGCCATTGGGGTTTGGCGTGAATATAACCGACCTTGGGACATTGCCGAAAATGGATATAAATTTATAAAACAAATGTGTGACAAACATGCATTGTAAGCTAATTTGCTATATTTAGTGAAAACAGCTATATCTAAAATTTAATTATTATAAATATAAAATGAATATTAATCTGCCTTTTCGTTTCGGCTCTGAAGTATACACATGGTATATGGCAGGCAATGGAAGAACTCATCAAGGTCGTCTTGGACATATGATAGAAATAATCGCAAAAGCTGGCTTTAAGGGTATTCAACCTATTTTTACTTGGATGGGCGACTTAGTGGATCCAGATTTGTTGGCAGATAAACTTCAGGAACAAGGCATTGAATTGGCAGCTTTAGCTTTGGCATTAGAATGGAATAACAAGCAAGAAACAGAAGAAGAAAGAAAAATTGCAGATAACGCAATTGCCCTTTTAAACCGATTTCCTAAAGCCATTTTGAATACGGTTCAAATACCAACTGGCAGACACGATTTGTATGACAGACAAAAATCGCTAGTTTCTATTATAAATTCAGTTTCACAGCGAGCCAGCGATAAGGGCATTGCCTGTAGTTATCATCCCAATTCGCCCCATAGCTCCATTATTAGAACTTCTGAAGATTACAAAACCGTATTAGAAAATATAAATGAGAAAGTAACCGGCTGGACACCCGATGTAGGTCATATTATTAACGGTGGAATGGATCCATTGGCTAAAATGAAAGAGTATCAATCTCTTATTAATCATGTGCATTATAAAGATTGGAATGGTAAACCAGAGTGGACGATCATGGGAAATGGCAAAGTGGAGCTTTTGGCAATCACCCAATGGCTAAAAGATATCAAATATGCAGGTTGGATTATTTGTGAAGACGAGGGGTCAGAGGCACTTGAAGATCCTGATTACGTTACGCTGCATGATGGAAATTGGATAAAAAATGACTTAATTCCAGCTTTGAAATAGTTATGCCAACAGTAGAAACCAATGGGATTAAGATGTATTACGAAGAGAGAGGAAATCCTACTGCTCAGCCTTTACTATTAATAATGGGTATTACTGCCCCAGGCTCAGTTTGGGAACCACATCTTCTTGAATTCGAAAAACATTTTAGATGCATTGTTGGAGACAACAGGGGGGTTGGGCTTTCTGATAAGCCTTCAGGAGCATACTCCACTGACCAAATGGCCGATGATTATGCAGGACTCTTGGATTATTTAGGAATAAAAAAAACCAAAGTAATCGGTTGCTCAATGGGTAGTACGATTGCCCAAAAGTTAGCCATTAGACACTCCGAAAAAGTAGATTCAATAGTTTTAATGTGTCCATGGGCTAGATGCGACAATACAGCAAAAAGTATATTTAAACATATAATAGCTTGTAAAACGAATTTAAGTTCCGAAGAATTTACCCGCTATATACACTTATTGATATTTTCAAAAGCATCTTGGGATGATGAAAAAGTCGTAACTGAGCTAGAGGAAGCTCAGAAGAATGCTCACCTCGATCCTAATCCTCAGCCTTACCATGGATTAGAGGGACAAGCACAAGCGTGTATCAACCATAATGCCCTTAATGATTTACCCAAATTAAATCAAAAGACTTTAGTAATAGGAGGAAAGGAAGATATTTTTACTCCCGTTTGGATGGCTCAAGAAGTTACAAATGCAATTCCAAATTCGGAATTGTATTTATACGAAAAAGCAGGGCATGTTTTCCATTTCGAATACGTAGAAGATTTTAATAAACGAGTTAGTAATTGGTTATTAGTTAATTGAAATGAAAATAGGACTTTTAAACCTGAGTCATTTACGACCAGTAATTAGTAAGTAAAATAATGACAAACAAATACATTTCCAATCATCATCAAATCGGCGGCATAGAAACTTCGATATTAGACAATGGTATTGGAAGAGGAAATCGAATTGCTTGGATTAATTCGGGTTCGGGTTTGCGATTTAAAGTAAATTTTGATAGGGGAATGGACATTGGGGAGGCTTTTTACAATCAACATTGTCTCACTTGGTTAAGTCACGGAGGTATTCCTGCACCGCAAACTTTATCTGATATTGGTACCAATTGGCTTAGAACATTTGGCGGAGGATTATTAACCACCTGTGGCCTACAACATGTGGGAGGTCCTGAATCCGATGAATTTGGAGAAAGAGGAATTCATGGAAATATAAGTAATTTGCCGGCTCAAATAGAATCAATAATTCAGCCAGATCCCTCTCGTGGAAAAATGGAAATGAGTATCACGGGGGTAATTAAAGAATCTAAAATTTTTGGATCAAATCTTGAACTTCGCAGAACCATATCACTTACTTTAGGCGAGTCAGAAATCAGAATACATGATGAGGTTATAAATAAAGGAAATGCTATTGCACCTATAATGGTTTTGTATCATATCAATTTTGGATATCCTTTGGCTCAAGAAGGAACACAAATTTTTTGGGAGGGGCAATGGAAACCAAGGTTTGGAGGAGAATACCCGAAAATATTTAAAGAAGGCAACGATTTTAAAACTTGTCCAACACCATTAGAAAGTCATTCTGAAGGAGGAGAGGAAGTTGCATTAATTAACCCCATTCCCGATAAAAATGATAAATGCCAATGTGGACTTTTTAACCCAAAATTAAACCTTAAAATTGAAATAGAATTTTACAAAAGCCAATTGCCTTACTTATCTAATTGGCAACACTTTGGCAAAGGAGAATACGTTACAGGCTTAGAGCCAGGAACCAATTGGCCAATTGGTCAAAAGCAGGCTCGAGAAAATCAAGAGCTTTTATTCTTAGAGCCACAAGCCACAAAAAATTTTGAAATAACATTAAAAATAAAAACCTAGAAATTAATATATTTAACCAAAAATTCAAACATGAGTAGTATAAAAAAGGCTTTAGAACAAGGCAAAGGAGTTTTAAGATTAAGCCCCACTTGGGTGCCGCGTTCATTCTGCGTGCCGGGAAGAAGAATAAAGCTCCATCCAGACGATTACTACGTGTTGGGTGGTGAAAGAGGGGGTATTGATGAACGTTGGCTTTCAAGCACTACACCTGCCAAGAATGGGCCTTTGACAAGTAAAAATGAGGGCCTTAGCCATATTGTTTATCAAGAAAATGGTATAGAAGAACAAATACTTTTGATAGATGCAATAGCCGAAGTAGGTGCCGAAATAATCGGGGAAAGACTTTGGAATGAACATAAATCTTGGCCAATGTATTCCAAATTTTTTGATAATATGGGTCCATTACCTCACCATATTCATCACAATGATGAAAAAGCCGCTTTGGTAGGTCAAAATGGTAAGCCTGAAGCCTATTATTTCCCCCCTCAATTAAACAATCATGGCGGTGATTTTCCTTATACTTTTTTTGGTATTACCCCTGGTACCACCAAAGATCAAATTAAAGAATGTTTGATGAATTTTACCAAAGGGGATAACAAAATCACCAATTATTCTGCCGCTCAACGTTTAGAGCCAGGTACAGGCTGGTATGTTCCACCCGGAGTTTTGCACGCGCCCGGAAGCTTTTGTACGTATGAGCCCCAAAAAGCATCAGATATTTTTGCAATGTATCAAAGCCTCGTGAATGAGGCTATTGTGCCTGAAGAGTTGTTGTGGAACGGTACGCCCAAAGATAAACTTGGTGATTATGATGAGCTTGTGAGTGTAATTGATTGGGATTTAAATACAGATCCAAATATTGTGAAGAAGTTTTTCATGCTGCCAAAACCTGTAAAGGAAGTTACTGAAATGGAAGCTGAAGGATATATAGAAAATTGGATTTGCTATAAAGCAGAGGATTTCAGTGCAAAAGAATTGACCGTATTGCCAGGCAAAACAGTTACTATAAAAGACCAAGCAGCATATGGTTGTATAGTTATGCAAGGTCATGGGAAAATGGGTGTTTGGGATATTGAAACCCCAGCTTTGATACGATTTGGACAATTAACCAACGATGAGTTTTTTATTACTGAAAAAGCCGCAAAAGAAGGGGTTGTAATTTCTAATCCTTCTAATGTAGATCCAATAGTAATTTTAAAACATTTTGGACCCAAAAACCCAGATCTTGTTGTAGAGAAGTTCTGAAAAAAGGTCAGTAAAAAAAAGGTCAGCACCGCAGGTCAGACCTTAAAAAGAATCAAAATTAGAAAAATAATAAATTAAACAATATGGAAAATAACTACCCAAAACTCCACAACGCCACATGGCCGGGCATTGTTGGAAAAGGCCCAGACTCTGAGCCAGCAATAGCACTTGATACCATGCTAGAAATGACGGCCGCTGCCGAAGTGGACGGCGTTAAATTTGACGGGGTTGATTTAGGCCTTTTTGACCCTCACTATGACCTCGATACCTCAGATGATGGCGTTAAAAGATTGGTTGATAAAGTTTCTAAACACGGGCTGGAAATCGGAAGTTTAGTAGCTCCAATTTGGGGTGGACCTGCCATGGGTTCAGCCGACGAACGTAAAACCTTCGTAGAAATGGTTAAAAAAAGCTGCGAGATAGGCTTGAAGTTGCGAAATATGGGATTAAGGCCGAATGGAATTGTACGAATAGATTCTGCTTCAAGTCCCGAAGCTTGGGCAAAAGACCCTGCAGGCAATACAAAATTAATTGCTCAAACTTGGAGAGAAGCATGTGATGTAGCAGCTGACTTCGGCGAGAGACTAGCAGCAGAAGGTGAAATTTGCTGGGGAGGTATGCATTCTTGGAAGAAAGTAATAGAAACAATGGAAATGGTGGATAGGCCTAACCTTGGTTTTCAAGCAGATATGTCCCACACTACTTTATATTTGTTGGGCTACAATGCTCCGGAAGATAGAGTGTTGCCTCCTGATTTTCAGTGGGGTGATAGAGCTACATTTTTAGAAGCACTCAAAAAACTAACTTCATCTTTGCGTCCTTGGACTATAGACTTTCATGTGGCCCAAAACGATGGCACAGTGCATGGTACAGGCTCCCATGATAAAACGGGTCGCCATTGCTTGGCTACAGATCCAAATGGGAAGTTGGACATTGCCCATGACGCTGGCCTTTGGCTTCGAGATGAATTGGGAGTATTGACCAAAGCATTCAAACATATTTGTTGGGATGGATGTATGTTTGCTAATGATGTAATGACACAGCCTAAAACCTGGAATGATATATTAGCAGCAATGATAAAAGTAAGAAAACAACATGGTTGGGTGGAATAATTTTTAAGAGTGTCGAATTTAAACACTTTTTTAAATTGGCCTAGTTGATATTACAAAAAAAATAAAGCGAAAAGCCCGACTTATATTGGGTATTTCAAAATAAAATTTAGTCTAAAATTGAAAAATTTAACGAAATGGCAAATAAAAAACAATTAAGAATAGGACTCATTGGAACGGGTTTAATGGGTAGAGCCCACGCCAATGGTTACAATAGAATTCATAACAGTTTTCCAGAGTTAGCATATGAGCCACGCCTTGTAGCAGTATGTTCTAGAAACGAAGAAAAAGTGAAAGCGTTTGCTGATCAATGGAAATTTGAATCTTATGAAACCGATTGGAAGGCTTTGGTAGCTAGAGAAGACATTGATGCCGTGGATATTTGTACTCCTAATGACTCACATTATGAGATTTCTTTGGCATGTGCTGCTGCAGGGAAAATGATTTTGTGCGAAAAACCATTGGCAAGAACGTTAGAGGAAGGCCAACAAATGGTTGATGCCATTCAGAAAGCAAATGTCAAAACTACCGTTTGGTATAATTACCGTAGAATTCCAGCTGTTACATTAGCAAAAAATATTATTGAATCTGGAAAATTAGGTAAAATCTACCATTACAGAGCTAACTTCCTTCAAGATTGGACTATTAGCGAAGATTTGCCCCAAGGAGGTGAAGGACTTTGGCGTTTGGATGTAGATTCAGCGGGTTCAGGCGTAACAGGAGACCTTTTGGCGCATTGTATTGATACAGCTATGTGGCTCAATGGAGGCATAGTTGATGTTTCCGCTATGACCGAGACTTTCGTTAAACAAAGGGTTCACCAATCTTCTGGAAAAGTGGAACCTGTCGGAATAGACGATGCCTGTCTTTTTCATTGTCATTTCGAAAACGGTTCA
>JANNWE010000117.1:0-8732 GCA_031414675.1 Cytophagaceae bacterium | reverse complement strand
AGCAAATAAGCTTATTACACGAATACATTGCTGATTACCACGCAAGTCAAGTTTCAAATTCAAAAACCGATTACGCCACACTTCTTTTTAGTCATCAATTTAAATCTACTCCAAACCACCTTTTTGTGCAGCCGTTTTATAAGCCCTCTTCATTGAAATTAAGAATATTGATGTTGTTTAAAAAACCTTCTGAGTCTCATGCTATATTAAAATACACCATAGTATTACCCATTTTCATAGGTCTAACTGTTATTAGTTCCCTCACATGGGCTAAAAAATCTGAGATATTAAAAATGGTAATTCCAGTATCTGAAAAAGTAATAAGTTTTTCGAAAGCTGAAATACAAATTATCCCTGAGCCTTTCGATAAGGAATATTTGAAAATTGAAAGAAATACGATTGTAAATCCAAAAAATGAGATTAACGACGAAGTATTTAATGCCGTTTCTCAAAATCCTGAATTTCCAGGAGGAATAAAGGAAATGTATAAATTTTTGGGAAATTCTATTCTATACCCAAAGACCGCTCATTTAGCTAGAGTTCAAGGACGAGTTTTTGTTAAATTTATTGTTGAAAAAGATGGATCAATAACCGAAGTTGAAATTTTGAAAGGAATAGGATTCGGATGCGATGAGGAAGCAAAACGAGTGATAAGGTTAATGCCAAAGTGGAATCCTGGTTATCAAAGCGGAAAGCCAGCAAGAGTATATTATAATATGCCAATTGTTTTTAAATTGGAAAATGCTGCTCATGGAAAATTGGGAAATACCACAGATTTAAAAGAAATAGTAGTGGATGGGTATGGAGCAAAAAGTTCAAGTAGTAGAAATGAATCTGAAATACGAGAATTTGTTGGTATAGGTTTGAATACCAAGAGATTAAATAATGAACAAAAAATAATTGAATCTAAATTAAAAAGTAGCTTTGAAGATACTTTGATTAAACCAAAGTTTGAAACGAAAGAAGCAATTTTTACAGCTGCAGAGCAAAATCCTGAATTCAAAGGGGGGATTTCTGCTATGTATAAATTCCTAGGAAAAAATGTATTATATCCCAAAGAAGCCCTACAAAAAAATATACAAGGTAGAGTTTATGTTAAATTTATTATAGAAAAAGATGGAACAATAACTGAAGTTGAAATATTGAAAGGAATTGGTTTCGGATGCGATGAGGAAGCAAAACGAGTGGTATTGTCAATGCCAAAGTGGAATCCTGGCTATCAAAATGGGAGGCCTGTTAGAGTATACTACAATATGCCAATCACTTTTAAGATAGACAATTATGGAAATCGAAAGAAAAGGAGATTTTTTAATTCCAAACTTTGAAAAAAATAAAGGCTTAGGTTTTTTTAAAACAGAAGAAAAAATAAATTGGAATTCAAAAAGCAAGTTTATTTAAGTAGTTTTAATTCTCAAACTCATAAAACATTAACCTCAAACAACAAGAATTTATATATTAGCCGAGTCGAATTAAATCCTGCAAATGTTGTGGAATCTCAAAATTCAAAACAAGTAATAGGTACATTAGTATTTTAAAACTTGATTTTTAAAAATATAGATTTCCTAATTCACTTTAATATATCTGAAAATCTTATATTTACTTCCAATTCTGAGTTTTCTAAATATTAAATCATACGTTTATGCAGTTTTTAAATTCTAAAAATTCTATCTTGGTTTTGTTTTTTGCCATTTTTTTCCTTGCTTGCTCTGACAGTTCAAGTTCAAATAAGTCTGTAAAAGATGAAACTGAAACCAAACCCGATTTTTCTGATGCAGATGTTTTTGAGAAAGAAAACGTGGAAGGAGAAGAGATTTTCCAATCAGTTAAAGTCAAGCCAGAGTTTATAGGTGGAAAGAAAAAAATGTATGAGTTTATAAATTCCAATGTCAGACATCCCCGCGAAGCGGCAGAGAATGGTGTTTCTGGATTGGTGTATGTGCGTTTTGTAGTGGAGAAAAATGGAAAAATTACCAACCCTAAGCTTTTGAAAGGAATAGGCTCGGGTTGTGATGAAGAAGCCATACGAGTAATAGCCATGATGCCAAACTGGAAACCTGGCGCTCATAATGGAAAAGTGGTTAGATGCTATCATACTTTACCTATAGCTTTTCAAAAAGTTAAAGTAAAATAAATTCATAAAATAAATACATGTGAAAAGCCTATCCCTAGTATTTCTTTTTTTGGTGATTTTCCACTCTTTTAATTCATACGCATTAAAAAAGCAAGGTACTTCTTGTGCATTTAATATTCAAGACACTATAAAAAATAATATACCTCTTTATTTACGAAAAGGTATTTTTACTGTAACAGATATTCATCCAAGCTTTCCAGGTGGGACACTGGCTTTAAAAAAATATATAGAAAGTAATTTGGGCATTTCTCAAAAATTAGTTTACACTGATAAAAGCAATAGGATTTTTTTAAAATTTGTGGTAGAAATAGATGGTAGTATTTCAAACATTTCTTGTTTAAATTGTCCAGACAAATTTATAGAAGATAAAGCTAAACAAGTGGTAAGTTCTATGCCAAAGTGGATTCCAGCAAAACAAACCTATAGGAATGTTCCCTGCTTCTATCATCTTCCTATTGATTTTTAGCAGAATTTATACTTAATTAGCTAAAATTGTTTTTTTTTAAACTTATCTTATCCTTTTTATTACCTCATTTTTTTGAACAATATGCCCATGTTTATTTTAAAATGATAATGAGCTATTGTAATAAAAATGGAACATTTTAAATGCACTCTTGGAGGAAAACTTAAATTTTTTCCATCTGATAGGATTGAAATTCATACTTCATTTTTGTAGGAATACTTTTAAAAACAGAGGTGTTTTTTTATATTTACTCGTAATTATAATTTTTAAAAGCTATTTTAAGTTTTACTTTTTTTTGTAAGAAAATTTGTATTTAAAATTAAGTCTTTAATTTTTATTAGCATTCGATAACGAATGAAATATTTCAGAACACTTAAAGGGTGGATAATAAGCCCAATATTTTATTATGGCTTTGCCATGGCTTTATTTTTAGTAGTGCTAAAATACATCGAATATAAAGTCTTGGTTTTTGACCATTTCATGGAAATTTATTTAGGCTTAGGAGCTACCTTATTTATGTTGTTGGGGGGCTGGTTTTTTTCTATAATAAGAAACAAAAAAAGTAGCTTTAATACTGGTATTAAACCTAACAATTTTAAAATTGAGACATTAAGTAAAAGAGAATCAGATGTTTTAGAGCAAATGGTCTTAGGTCATACTAATCAAGAAATTGCAGATTCTTTGTTTTTGTCAATTCACACAGTTAAGACCCACATGTCAAATATTTTTGTCAAATTAGACGTAAAAACACGTACTAAAGCGGTATTAAAAGCCAAAGAACTTGAAATTTTAACAAATAATTCTTAAATTCATACTTAAGTATGAATAATTAATCTTTTGTTATCCTGAATATTGCCTAAAAATTAAACAGAAATTTTATGAAACAGATTATTTTAAAAAATGGATTACTTTCGGGTTTGTTGGTTTCAACTTTCATGGTTTGCTCTATGGCATATCTATATGGGTCCGAAGGTTCAGAAGGCAGCATGCTATTGGGATATGCCTCCATGTTAGCCGCTTTTACTTTTATTTTTATTGGAATAAAAAATCACAGAGACAAAAATTTGGATGGGAAGATTTCTTTTTTGAAAGCATTTATGATAGGTTTAGGAATAAGTGCAATCGCCAGTATAATGTATGTGGCAGCGTGGGGAGTAGAATATCACTTTTTTATGCCTGACTTTTTGGAAAAGTATACTAGTGCCTCCATTGAGAAACTCCAAAAATCTAATTTAAGTACGGCTGATTTGGAGGCAAAAATTAAAGAAATAAATGCGAGTAATAGTGTGTATGATACTATATTTTCTTTTTCAATGATAACTTTTGCTGAGATTTTTCCAGTGGGACTTTTGGTTACTATTATTAGTGCATTGATTTTGAAGAAGAAAGGAGTGTGATTTTTTTTAAAAGGCATTCTTTTTTAGCTAAATCATACATCTTTTTCACATTTTTTTTTGATCCATACAACCTTTGCCTATCTTTTCACACACTTTACTACAGAAACGTCCATAAAACCTGTATTTATGACCGAAGCGGAGCTTATTGATGGTTGTATTCAAAACAATAGGTTTGCTCAACGCACCTTATATGACCGGTATAAACGGGCAATGTACACCCTTGCTTATAGGCTTACAGGCGATTTCGACGAAGCCAATGATGTTCTTCAGGATGCATTTTTTGATGTTTTCAAAAATTTAGGTAGTTTCAGGAAAGAGGCTTCTTTGGGAGCTTGGATAAAAACTATAGTGGCTAGAAAAGCCTATAGGCAATTTAAAAAAGTGAGTTTTATTGATTATTCAGAAAACACTACAGACACAGAAACTTGGGACGAAACCCTGAATAGCGAATATCTAGAAAAAGCAATTTTGAGTTTGCCTGAAGGTTTCAGAACTGTTTTTGTGATGATAGAAATTGAAGGATTTACGCACAGAGAAGTTGCCGAACTGCTCTCCATTTCGGAAGGCACATCGAAGTCACAGCTTTTTCATGCAAAAAAACGATTGAGAGAGATATTGAGTTAAAATTCCTGCCGTGGAGCGGTGCAAGGGTTTAAGTTAAAATTATGAAATTACCAGAATACGAACCATCAGACAACGTTTGGCAAAAAATTGAAGCTAAGCTAAATCAGGATTCCTTTCAGCAAGTTGTAAAATACCTGCCTGAATATGAACCAGAGGAAAAAGTATGGGCAAATATTTCTAGCAAGCTTAATAAATCCAAGTTTGATTCAATAAAATGGGCGGTTGCGGCCTCCATAATTGTTGGTTTTGCATTATATTTTTCATATAAAAACAATGAAGTCACTTATACAAAACAAGAAATAGCCCCCGACTTGCTTTTAACCGAAAACGATAAAAGTCAATATGGCTACGAGGAAATAAAGAAAATATGCAATGAAGACAAAATAATATGTGAAAAACTTGAATTCAAGGAACTTGAAACAGAACTAGAAGAACTAAACACAGCAAGTATAGAACTAAAAACGGCCATTGGAAAATATAACACCGAACCCGAACTCATAACACAATTGGCTGAAATAGAAAACCAAAAATCTGACATTATAAGCAAAATGGTAGCACAAATTTGATAAAATGATGCGAAAGAAATTAAAAATATTATGGACTTGTTTGTCAGTTTTTGCTCTAGCGTCTGCCTCGGCTCAAACCACCTTGCAAATAGCCACTAAACACCTAGAAAAGGAGTTTGGGGGTATCCATACTGTGATAATTGAAGCAGAAAAGGCAGATATCGAAGTCTTGGTTTGGAACAAATCTAATGTTCAGCTGAGTATGGATTTGAGTGCCAAGCATCCAGAAAAATCTGTTGCAGCACAGGATCTTAATTTTCTAAAAAGTGGTATTGATGCCAAAAATGGACAGCTCAGACTTAGAAATTATATTTTGTTGAGCCAAAAAGACAAAAAGCCGGAATCTAACTTTAAGGTAAAATATGTATTAAAAATACCTGAAAATACTGACCTCCAAATCAAAAATAGTTTTGGCAAAATCTATCATTCTGGCGAAACTAAAAAACTTTCGATTACTGCAGAATTCTGCACTATTTCTCTCAACCACATCAAGGGGATTTCAAAAATACAAACCAAATATGGCGAACTAAACATAGATGGCGTAGATGGAAACACGGGAATAAAAACCGAACGCTCAAACGTGACGCTAAAGAATTTCTCAGGAGTTTTCAGTATTGACACCTATTACGGTGAAATAAAACTGATATCGCCAAAAGATGTGCAAAATGTAAAACTCAACGGAGACAAATCGGACATTCAGCTCAAGCAGATACCAACCAGAAAATACAAAATAAACCTAAGCACAAACTTTGGGCAGATACACCTTCCTACGGAATTTGGAACGCCGATCAAAGTAAAAAATTCGGAACAAGTATTTTATAACTCCGCAGAAAAATCAAGCATAAAAATCACAAACAAATCTGGAAACATCACACTCGAAAAACTATGAAAAATATAAAAAAAATACTTCTCCTCCTAAGCATATCTTTCTCGCTACAAGCACAATCCGACAGTCTAAAGGTGACTTTCTCGGAAGAAAAAGTGGAGAAATTCGAAAAAACCACGCTCATAGACGAATACGAAAAAGCCTTTGGTGGCAATAGGGTGGTGAAAAGTGGGCTGAGGGTTAGATTTCTTCCTAATTACTTTGACGAATTTGGTTCAATAATGATTCAATATGAGCAAAAAGTTGGAAAATCTTTTTCAATAATTGCCAGTCCTAAGTTGGCTTTAAGAAAAACTTCAGAAAAAATATTTAACATTGAAACTAGATTTTACACAAATTCTAAAAAAGCTATTAGCAATATAAACGGCAGGTTTATTTCTACGTTTGGTTCGGCACTTTTTCTTCAAAATCACCCTTTTCTATCAGGCTATTATTCTGAAAATAATGAGTATAGCTTTATTCCTTCACTTAAACGGAGGTTTAAAGAAAAATATATAATTGGGGCAAAATATGGTACTCAGTTTGATAATTTAATGGAAATTGGAATTTCAACGGGCCTTAAATTTGGACATTCAACCGAAGTAAATGCTCAATCAGAACTTATATTGAGCCAATCAAAAAGCATAAATCCATTTTTATCCATTTCTTCACAGATAGGCTTTGGCTTATTATTTCCAAATAAAAAGAAAAGTAAAAGCGTAAGCTGCGAATTTTTGAAATGTAATTATGCCAAAATAAACCTTTTGAAATTGAATCTTAATGAATTTTTATATGTTGACAAATATTTTCAAAGAATTAAAGGAGATATAGCGTATGAAAGAAAAATAGGGCTTACGCCTATTTCTTTGAATACAAGTTTATCATTCGAGTTTCAAGCAAACCAACACTTTGGCATTAAAGAAATTAAAGACACTTTAATTGACGTTTCTCGAAATCCAAACAAATATAATATTGAACTTTTATTTTATGATAAAGAATATGTAAATATAAAAACTAAAAACACTGTGAGTCAAATTATTACTTCGGCACAACTAAGATATTATGTTGGGCAAAGGAATAGATTAAAAAATGGTTTGGCATTAAATAACTTAAATGGACTATTTTTGGGCATGGAATATTTTTATAGGATGAACAATTTCAAATTCATAGATGCAAATAAATCTAAACTTTTCGGAAATGTAAATTCTTCAAATTTTGGTGGAATTTGTGGATATCAGACACTTACAAATAAAAATATTTTTTGGGAAGTTTCGAGTTTTACAGGATTCACTTGGGAAAATTCTTATTTAAGAAGTTTTTCTAGTAGAAACGATTTTAGTGCAATGACTATACTAGTAAATATAAAACTTGGCCTCGTAAAATAAATGCCCAAGTAAATGAGAAAACACTCATTCTAATAGACTAATCTTTCTCGTAACAAGCAAAGGTCGACTGATTAAATATACCTTTTTCCGAAGAAATATTGGGAAAATTTAAATTCAATTTTCATTTAACAATTAATAAACAGGTTTTTATTGGTATAAGAATGTATTGGGTTAAATAAATTCTTTTAATTCACTAATCCCGAAAAATTATGGCTTGCTTTTCACTCCTCTTCATCATATGTCTTTGTTGAGGTTGCCACCAATCCATTTATTGTTTCCAATTCTTTGGGACTAAGATTTCGCCATTTGCCAACAGGTAAATCCAACAAAATATTCATTATTCGCACTCGTTTGAGTTGGATGACTTCATAGCCCAAATATTGGCACATTCTGCGTATTTGCCTGTTTAAGCCTTGGGTTAGAATTATCCTAAATGTAAATTTATTTATGGGTTCCACTGCACATTTTCGAGTTACAGTTTCTAAAATTGGCACTCCATTACTCATTTTCGAAATAAAATCTCGCCCAAATGGTTTGTTAAGACTTACTATATATTCTTTTTCATGAAAATTTCTAGCTCTCAAAATTTTGTTTACAATATCCCCGTCGCTAGTTAACAATATCAAACCTTCGCTTGGTTTATCTAGCCTTCCTATATGAAAAATCCGTTTAGGATGGTTTATATAATCAATAATATTGTCTTTTTCTACTTTGGTATCCGCAGTGCATACAATGCCCACAGGCTTATTGAAAGCAATATAGACATGTTCTTCTTTTGATTCTGAGATCAAGATTCCCTTTACTCTTATTTCGTCACCTGCACTAATTTTGGTTCCCATTTCTGGAACTTTTCCGTTTATAGTAACGCTACCCTCCTCAATAAGTCTATCGGCTTCTCTACGAGAACAATAGCCAACTTCACTTAAAAATTTATTTATTCTAATGCTCTTTGGTTCCTCCATATCTTATAGTCAAAGTGCAAATTTCCATCTTAAATTAGTAATATCCTTATTTTATAAAAATAATTTTTGTCTTGTTATCATGTGAAAGTAAATTGAGCAATTATTACGATATTTGCTCAAAATTCGATTAACGTTTTGAAGTCAAGAATAGCAAAATCCACAACTAATAAATTTTATAAGAAAGTAAAAGAAATAGGATTGTTTTTGGTAGTTTTAACTAGCCCTTTATGGCTTTATTTAGGCTATTATTTATACAAAGAAATTAAAGCTGGTTATATCAAATACCAAGCTTTTGGAATTTATATTCCTAAAAAATATACAGTTTACGGCATTGACGTA
>JANNWE010000116.1:0-3280 GCA_031414675.1 Cytophagaceae bacterium | reverse complement strand
TAAAGTATATCATATTATTCAAAATGAATTGGATGATTATTATTCAAAAAGATGAAAATTGAAATAGAAACGATTCAAAAAATTGCTCATTTAGCTAGACTAAACATAGACCCCGAAGAGCAAGTCCAATTAGCCGAAGATTTCGCTAAAATATTAGATTGGATGAATCAACTCAACGAGTTGGATACCAGCAATGTACAACCTTTAATACATATGAATTCTGGAGTAAATGTATTTAGAGATGATAATGCAAAAAATGAATTAACTAAAGAACAAGGGCTTTTTAATGCTCCTCAAAAAGACAAAGATTATTTTATGGTGCCTAAAGTTATGGAATAAAATAAGTGACAATATTATTGATTTATTACCGAATTTTAGATTCTACTTCTAAATAAAACGTTTATTAACATTTTCCGCATCTGTTACAAACTGTTTCACCTTTTGTTCGTCATCTTTTTTGCATATCATCAGCACATTATCATACTCTGCCACAATATATCCTTCTAAGTCATTAATAACGACCAGTTTATCTTTCGGCATTTTTATAACACAATTGGAAGTTTTATACAGAATAGTTTGAGCATCTATTACATTTTCGAATTCATCTTTATCTGAATTTTCATAAACAGATTTCCAGGTTCCCAAATCAGACCATCCAATATCAGATAGTACTACAAAAACATTGCTTGCCTTTTCCATTACCCCATTATCTATCGAAATGGCTTTGCATCTTGGGTAGGCTAATTCTAGCGCTTCTTTTTCTTTGGAAGTGAAAAAATGTTCTTGGGCTATGCCAAAAGCATCTGCCATTTCAGGCAAAAACTCAGTAAATGCTTTTTTTATAGAAGAAAATGACCAAATGAAGATACCGCCATTCCAAACATAATCCCCACTGGCTAAAAACATTTCGGCTAATTCTCGTTGAGGTTTTTCTGTAAATGTTTTTACTTTTTTTACTTCAGAAATAGCCGTATCATCAAAATGGATGTAGCCGTATCCCGTGTCTGGTCGTGTAGGGGTGATACCTAAAGTAACCAACACCTCATTTTTCAATGCATAATTTAAGGCAATTCTAATTCTTTCTTTAAATTCCTCTTCTTTTAAAATGATATGATCTGCCGGGGCCACAACAATATTGGCTTCAGGATCAATCTTCGCAATTTTGTAACAAGCGTAGCCAATACATGGAGCGGTATTTCTTCTACTTGGTTCAAGCAGTATTTGTTCATCAGAAAGAAACGGTAATTGCTCTTTTGTAATACTATAATATTCTTGGCTAGTTACCACATAAATATTCTCATTCGGACAGACTCCTTCAAACCTATCAGCAGTTTGTTGAATTAATGTTCGGCCTGTTCCTAAAATATCGTGAAATTGCTTCGGAAAATTTTGTCTACTAAATGGCCAAAATCGTGTACCAGCACCGCCAGCCATGATTATCAAGTAATTAGAAGATGACATTCTTATGGGTTTACTTTTAAATATTGATTTATTCGCAAAGCTACATTTTCTCTAGTGTTCATCCAAAAAAGATTATAGTCTGCGGCATGCCAAACTTTCTGTTTTAGAAATATCCTTCCGTTCACATAGGGCTTGTTTATCCAAAGTAAACCTTTATGCACTCGAGCATCTACTGCATTGTTTACAAACTTAAATTTCAAACCAACCCCACCTGTGTTGTTTTCCTTGGTTACCCAATCTTCTGAAGTTGTCCAAGTCATTGGATTTATAACAAAAGCATTTTCTAATCCATTTTTATAATAAGGTGGGTAATAATCGTTGGCAAAAGTATTCCACGAGACAAATCCACCAATTTCCTCTGCTCTTGTGCTTGGTTTAATATTCACAAACTCTTTTGGAGACGTTGCAATACCTACTAAATAGGCTTCTACTAATTGTTTTTGCAGTGGCTTTCCATCAAAATATTCTTTCAACAATCTTTTAGCATGGACTGTGCCTTGGCTATGACCAGCTATTATTATAGGTCGGCCTGCATTTTCATTCATTAAATAAAAGTTGAATGAATTTTTTATATCTTCGTAAGCCAAGTCTAAGGAATTTATGGCTGCCATTTTATTCGTAGTAGTAAATGCCGAATAGTGGGCTTGACGAAATCGTGGAGCAAAAACTCGACAACTTCCATTAAATATGGTGGCTTGATTTAAGATGGTAGATTCATCAACTTGAGCATTTAAATCTTCATCTTCGGGCGAAGCATTCCATGTATATTTATTGTGAGGTTTTTTTGTGTATATCGTCGGATGAATAAAAAAGACATCCACTTTCGCATTTACTTGGTCATTCTTTATTCCAACAGCATTTATTGGAATTTCATCTGCTTTGTCAATCTTAGCCGGATGCGCTGCCCAATTTTTTATATTTTCATAATTTGGAGCCTCTGGGATGTTGTTTTTATCAAAATCAGCGAGAATTTCGAAAGGTTTTTGTGATTTAGCAATGCTTATCTTTATTAATATTAAAGAAATTAAAGCTAAAATTCTAAATTTTGTCATTTTTGTAATTATTTTTCGATTAAATGGTATTTAAATAATTTATCTTTCTTATTTTTGAATTCTGTTTTCATAAACAATAACCAAATAATACATTTAATATTTAAACTTATGTCAAAAAATTACCCACATCTCCGAAAATATTTATTCGGATTTTTGCTTTCAGTGCTTTCTGTAAGCTTCGCAATGGCTCAAACTGTTATTTCTGGAACTATTACAGACAAAAAAACAAAAGAACCATTGGTTGGTGTTAGTGTTCAAATAAAGGGCAAAGTAATAGGAACTATTACTGACATCAAAGGAAAATTTGAATTTACTACTTCTACCCCATTGCCTATCCCTTTGGTTATATCTTCCATCGGTTACAAAGGGCAAGAGTATACGGTAACTTCTGAAAAAGCAGCTATAAACATCAGCTTAGAAGATCAAGACATTATGGGTCAAGAAATTGTAGTTTCGGCTTCTCGTGTAGAGGAAAGCGTTATGAAATCTGGAGTAACTGTTGAGAAATTAGATTTAAGAGCAATTAGAGAAACAGCGGCACCAAGTTTTTACGATGCCATAGCCAATATGAAGGGAGTAGATATGACTACCCAAGGTTTGTTATTTAAATCAATTAATATGCGTGGATTTGGTGCAACAGGAAATCCAAGAACGGTTCAATTGATTGACGGCATGGATAACTCTGCCCCAGGCTTAAACTTCCCTGTGGATAACATCGTAGGTATGCCAGAGCTTGATGTAGAATCTGTTGAGATTTTGCCTGGTGC
>JANNWE010000115.1:0-1706 GCA_031414675.1 Cytophagaceae bacterium | reverse complement strand
ATTTATTTTAAAAAAGCTCCAATTCCATTTCTTTTCGGATAGATTACTTTTCCATTTTCAATTTTTACGCCATCGGCTGGGTCATTTGAAATAAGCATGGCTCCATCTATGTCTACATAATCCAGCAATGGAAGAAGCTGAGCAATTGCGGAAATTCCTATGCTGCTTTCTGTCATGCAGCCCATCATTACTTTGAGTTGGTTTTTTCTTGCACTTTTTGTCATTCTTAAAGCAGGGGTAATTCCGCCACACTTTGCCAATTTTATATTAATGCCATTAAAATGTCCGACGCATTTTTCCACGTCATGCTCTGTAATGCAACTTTCGTCGGCAATTATTGGTAATTCACAATATTTCATAACTTCTTTCATCCCTTCAAAATTATCGGAAGTTAAGGGTTGTTCTATAAATTCTACCCCTAATTTTGCTAATTCTAAAGAGTTATTGATGGTTTCTTCCACACTCCAACCGCAGTTAGCATCTACTCTAAATACTGCTGAAGTTTCTTTTCTTAATGCTTTTACAATTTCAATATCTTCTTTGGTGCCCAACTTTATTTTATAAATAGGAAAGTCAAACTCTTTCATTTTGGTAATCATGGTCGAAATCTCATCGATACCTATCGTATAGTCTGAAAAAGGCACATTTTTAATATTTAGACCTAACATTTTATATACTGGTTTCTGATTTTTTTGGCCCCATAAATCATGAATTGCTAGGTCTATTGCACACTGAACAAAATGATTTTTTCCTAAAATAGGGTTTAAAAATTCCCAATATTCTGATGGGTTTTGCCATTCCGTATTTTCAATTATTTCTCGGTTTTCTACAACCATTTTTTCCATTATTGCGGGAGTAATGCCGTAATAAGGCACAGGGGTGGCTTCTCCAAAACCGGTAAAATCGCCATCTTTTAGTTCTACAATAAAAGTATCTGTGGCCTCTCGAACACCATGAGCAATACGGAACGGGTATTTGCTTTTAAGTGAGATGATATGTGTTTTTATAATCATTTTAAACCAATTTCATTTCGAATAAATTAGCAAAATGTAATTTTAACTTGTTTTCAACTTCATCCATTTTAATTTCTTGACCTAGTTCTGATTGCAAAGAGCAAACAGCTTTGTCATCAATGCCACAAGGAATAATATTGTTAAAATAGGTAAGGTCAGTGTTTACATTAAACGCCAAACCATGCATAGTTACCCAGCGGCTGGATTTTACTCCCATTGCACAAATCTTTTTGGGATTTTCTGGGTCAATCCAAACACCAGTAAGATTCGGAATTCTTTCGGCTTTTACTCCATAATCTTGGCAGGTAAGTATCACAGCTTCTTCCAAAAGCCTCATATATTTGTGAATGTCAGTGAAAAAATTATCCAAGTCAAGTATAGGATAAACCACAAGTTGCCCTGGCCCATGGTAGGTTATATCTCCACCTCTATTTATTTTGAAAAACGAAGCTTTTTTTTCAATTAATTGCTTTTCGTTTAAAAGAAGATTTTCTATTTTTCCACTTTTACCAAGCGTATAGACATGAGGGTGCTGACAAAAAAGTATAAAGTTTGGAGTTTCATTTTCTATGTTTTCTTTTCTATTGTTAATTTTTATTTCAACAATTTTATTAAAATAAACTTCTTGCAAATCCCAGGCCTCTTGGTATTCGATTTGACCTAAATTTATATATTTTACTTTTTTGTTTTGCA